>JAIQFV010000002.1:0-9539 GCA_020073085.1 Terriglobia bacterium
ATGTAATCGGTGATGCGGCTCCCCGCAGGAAGCGTCGCCAAGGTTCTCGCCATGAGGTGGCCTCCCGAACCGTTATTGTAGTCCAGGAGACTCTATCATATATTTCTCTAAGTGAACAGTATTGGGGACAGTCCCGAATCACATGCGGGGCTCCCGCCACGGCGGATCTTCGACAGACGGGGCTACAATCGATCCAGCCCTCCGGGCCTCTGAATGGAAAAACAGAAACAAGAGCAGAAGAAAAACGAAGGGGGTCGGGCCTGGACATAGGACAGAGACGGTTTTGTGGAAACGGCGAATCGTCGAGAGAGGATGTCGTTAGAGTGGAACATGGCGATGGAAAAACGGAGGGGGTCGGGCCTGGACATAGGACAGAGACGGTTTTGTGGAAACGGCGAATCGTCGGGACTGGGTGTCGTTGGGTTGGGACATGACGATGGGTGTATGATGGCGGGGCGGATGTAACGAGGAACGTGATCAGCCCCGAGCAGGCCCTCTCGGTTTGACCCCCATTGTTGATTTTTTTGTGCCCAATGAAACTCCTCTCGTTGGAGTAGAACATGACTCGAAGATTCAGAACTGTTTTTATCTTGATCGCATTGTGGTGCCTCACGGCATGCGATGCCGTTTCAATTTACTCACAGAGCAAGCCGGTGGGCGTGGATGGAATTGCTTGTGTGGGAAATGTGATGGAGCCACCCCCCGGGCTCGTGGAAATAGAAAACGCGGCGCTGCTGGCTGAAGCACGTGGACTGTCGGGAGAAGGAAAATTGTGCGCGGGAAGGGTGTTTCGGGTTACCCATCCACTGACGGTCTATCGGGTGTGGGATAACTCGAAAGGTTATACCGAATATGGCCGCTGGTGGTCGTTTTCGCCTCCGCAAGGGCCCCGGGAATCCTACCGTGAAGCCAATGAAGTCTGTACCTCGTGGAGCGCACTGGATCGTCTGAGTGCCTGCATGCTCAAAATCGGTGCACTCATTGTCGTCGGTCCGGGGCAGAGTGCGACTTGTAGTGGTACGAGCTATGGAAAGTCGCCAGTCAATCAAGTTTATGTGCCGAATGATTTGAAGAACAATCAATTGTACGTTGAGAATTGTGTTGCGACGGAAAAGTGGCCGGTCAACTCGCCGTGAGCAGGCACCCGGGAACGACGAGATATCACCGCCGAGGCGATGAGGGCGCAGAGTTCAAAGAGAAAGTCCAAGGTCCAAAGTCCAAGGTCCAAAGTCCAAGGTCCAAAGTCCAAGGTCTGGAAAAACAAGTTCAAAGTTCAAAGTTCAAAGTTCAAAGTCTGGAAAAACAAGTTCAAAGTTCCAAGTTCAAAGTTCAAAGTCTGGAAAAACAAGTTCAAAGTTCAAAGTCAGGAAAAGCGAGTTCAAAGTTTAAAGTCTCTAAATCCTCTTTATTCAGGTCGGACTTCTGACTTCCGGCTTCTGGTTGTTTTGCCTCAGCTGAAAATGGGCATCGAGGGTCTCGGACACGGAAATTCGGGACGGTCGAGAATTTCCGAGGGCTGACTCGTTTCGAGGCCGCTTCAGCGGACTTGATTTCGTACAGCCCGCCGGTAAACCGGCGGGAAGACGCAAACGGAGTTCTCTCAGCCCCGATTTATGGGGGCTTGGGCAAATGGCGGGCGCCCCGTTAACGGGCCGCCCGGAGGGTTCAACCCCGATGAATCGGGGTGAAAAACCTCGGGGGGGCGTCTCTTTTCCCGCCGGTAAACCAGCGGGCTGTACGCACCCAAGCCCCCCGAGGGGGGCTCAACCAACCCGGCACCTGCGGGAATTTTTGGTTTGAATCGGAATCCTTCCTTGTGGGACCAATTGAATCAAGCCATACTATCGGGCGCATGAAACCATCATTACCGCTCCGGAAGATTGTTTCGTTTGCGGTGGCATTGTCGTCGATCCTGATAGGCTGGAGTGGCTTGCTCCTTACAAATTCAGGCCTTACCATCGCTCAGTCTGTACCCTCGCCTGCGCCACAGAACCCGTCGCCCATGGTGGATACGACGCGGCCTCACTTTCGTATTGAGAAACAGGAGGTGGCGGGACACCGGTTTCCGCTATCGACCGGGACGCTCTATCTCTCGCCTCAGTTTCGACCCCGGGATAAGGTCCCGCTGATTATTCATTTTCACGGGGCTTCCTGGCTGTTGGAATACGACATCCTGAAGGCCCTTCCCCAAGCCGCCCTGGTGACCGTGCAGCTGGGCGCAGGTTCCGGGATCTATGAGAAGACATTTTCGGATTCCGCCGCATTCGAGTTGCTTCTCAATGAGGCATTGACCCAAATCACGAAATTCACCGGTCATGAGGTCCGCTGGCGGAGTATTACACTGACCTCATTCAGTGCCGGCTATGGCGCCGTCCGATCCATTCTTCGCCAGGCGGAGAACTACCGGCGTGTCAATGCGATCTTTCTCGCCGATTCCCTGCACACCTCCTATGTGCCGGAAGGTAAACCGGGGAAATTGGAGGAAGGTCCGCTGGATGTTTTTGTCCAGTTTGCTCAAGACGCGGCAAGCCGCCGGAAGTCCATGTGGATGACCCACTCGGAGGTTTATCCGGGGACATTTGCCAGCACGACTGAGACGGCGGATTACCTGCTGGGTCGTCTCAAAATCAAACGGGAAACCGTATTGCACCCCGGGCCCGTGGGGATGCAGCAATTAAGCCACGCCTCGATCGGAAACTTCCATCTTGCCGGGTTTGCGGGAAACTCCGCTCAAGACCACATGGACCATTTGTATGCCATGGGGAAATGGATGAAGCAATTGAAAGCGGTCGTTAAGTAGAGAGAGGGTGTCAAAGCGCGTGCTTGACGGGTTGCGTCGCAATGGGGAGGAGGGTTTAGGTCATAGGTGATAGGTCATAGGTGATAGGTAATAGGTCATAGGTGATTGAAGGTCAAAGTCTCAAATTCAATATCGAAAGACCGAATTCCCAGCTCAATGCATCCCGGTGCATGTTCCAAACGACTCAGCAATCATTTCCAGCGTAGGGTTTACCGCAGAGAGACGCAGCGGGCGCAGGGTTCGAATTTCAAGGACTAAGTCCAAGGTCCAAAGTCCAAAGTCTAAAAACCAAAGTCCAAAAACCAAGAGTTCAAGGTTTCAAGTTCAAAGTTCAAAGTCGAACGCGCCCGTTGGCCAATTTCAATTGGAGGGGGGTGCCGCAGGTATGCGCTCTTGGCATGCCTGCGCGTCACATCCGGAGTCTCAAGACCCTTCCCCGGGTGTGTGTTGTGGGGGGAGACACCCGGGATGTAGAGACGGGGGTCGTTATCGTTCAAACCAAGAGTTCAAGGTTTCAAGTTCAAAGTTCAAAGTCGAACGCGGCCGTTGGCCAATTTCAATTGGAGGGGGGTGCCGCAGGTATGCGTTCTTGGCATGCCTGCGCGTCACATCCGGAGTCTCAAGACCCTTCCCCGAGTGTGCGTTGTGGGGAGAAACCCGGGATGTAGAGACGGGAGTCGTTATCGTTCAAACCAAGAGTTCAAGGTTTCAAGTTCAAAGTTCAAAGTCGAACGCGGCCGTTGGCCAATTTCAACTGGAGGGGGGTGCCGCAGGTATGCGTTCTTGGCATGCCTGCGCGTCACATCCGGAGTCTCAAGACCCTTCCCCGAGTGTGTGTTGTGGGGAGAAGCCCGGGATGTAGAGACGGGAGTCGTCACCGTTCGCAGGCATGCCAAGAACGCATACCTGCGGCACCCGGGTAGATCAGCCCCCGCTCCGATAGATCGGAGAGGGGTTACCAAACCTACCTCGCCGGGGACACGGTGGTGACGAACCGCAACACATCGTTTCCCGCCTTGGCAGTCACCTCCCAACAGCCCTCCGCCGGAAACGTCATTGCAATCACCTCATAAGTGCTTCCCGGATATTCGCTCACCCCGGCACCCAGTTTCAGAGGTGGAGCCGGACCATCCAATCTTCGGCCGGAAATCGCGAGCCGCACGCCCGCCGGTCGAATCAGGATCACCTTGTTATCGGTTCCCGCGCGCCACCCCTGACGGGGAAACCAGATGGCGCGGTCGTCGCTGATGTACCACTCGCCGAATCCGAACGGGCTGGCTTTCGGATCGCTCGGCGGCTCGTCGAGCATGGGCTTCGTCACCGTACACGCCGCCATCCAGGATGGCGTCGTACCCAAGGAAGCTTGGACCTCCCCGTGTGGAATCACCGAGTCAAAGAGGAGCGCAAGCGACAGGTGGACCGCCATTCCGCCGTTTAGTTCCCGCGAGGCGAGGATCTTGCCCGAGCCAGGGTCGAGGCGTATCAGGCGCGACGTGTATTTCGCCATTGAAGGGCCCAACTCGATGCCGAAGAGTTCGGTGCCGTCGCGGCTGGCCTCAAGACGCGTGAAATAGAGCGATGGCGCGAGGTGCGCGACGACCGCACCGGATGCTGGATCGATCAGGTAGACGCCTCCGCTGGGTGGTGAGGCACACTCCCGCCGGTCGAATTTGCCCCCGAAGCCTTCATACACCACGAGACGGCCGCCCGCAAAAACCGGAGGCTGAATCATAAGGGGCTCGGTCACCTTGCTCCCCGGCAGGCGGCAATCTCCGCCCAGCTCGTGGAGATCGACCGGCTTACCGTCCCCTAAATTCTGAGTATCCGGCGTGGCACTCCAAAGCGTGCCTTTGCCCTTGCCGTAGCCGAGAAGGTAGTACTTCTCGCCGGCCCAAACGCCGGTGAGCTGCTGGCCGCCGGGGATTGAAATAGATCGAGCGAGGGTGTTGGTCTTGAGATCGAACATGTCCAGGGAAAGCGAAGGTGTGTAAGCCACACCGAAAAGCCAGCGGCGGTAGGACGATGGCTGCAGAAGATAGGTCTTTCCGAGTGGTCCCATAGCCGGCCCGCGCTGGAGCGTCAGCAAATCGACGATGTCGATGCCGACGTTGCCTCGCTGCGCATAGAGTTGGTGCCCATTCATCGAGAGAACGCCGTGCAGGGCCGGAAAAATCAGCGGAACCATCCTGCCCGATTCCAGGTCAAGCATGTAGATCGCACAGCAGGTCTGCGATTCAGGGGGTTTGGAAAGCGCCACAAGAAGCGTTCGGCCATCGGGCAGCGCAGCGACCCAGTTGTTCATGGACCCCGTATGGATCGTGCCGATCGTTTCCAGCGTGGCCGGGTCGACGGTCTCGATCACGCCTGAACGCCCGGCAAGAAGAAGAACCCACCGGGCCTGATCCGAGGAGATCGCCCGGGCCGGGACGAGAGAAGCCAGAAGGAAAATCCAAACAGATGCGCGAAGGGTCATGGCTGTGCCTCAGAGGAAAAGACGATGAGGATGCGAGAAACGTTAACAAGCATTAGGTCTTAGGTAATAGGTGATAGGTAATAGGCAATAGAGGATAGGGAGAAGCAGTTCAAAGTTCAAGGTTTCAAGTTCAAAGTCGAAAAGCAAAAGTTCAAGAAGCAAGAGTTCAAAGTTCCAAGTTCAAATTTCCAAGCCAAAAACGCACGTTGCGCATTTTCAGCCGAGGGAAGACAGACGCCGTGGGCCATCCGCCCGAGGCGCCCCGCCAGCGGGGCTCGATGCGAACGGCTGATGCCGAATGCCAAAACAAGGCGGCACTGAAGTGCCGCACTACAAGAGCAAAGCGCTCCGCCGGGGCGGACCGCACTACAAAGGCAAAGCAACCCGCCGCCCCGCGCTGGACTCCAAAAGGACAGGGTGGCATAGAAACGGGCGCAATTCAAAAAATGAAGCGGGCCGCCGCGGCGGGCCGCACTACAAAGGCAAGACGGCGCGCTACCGGGGGGAGAAGAAAGCTGATATACTGTGGTCCTCCTCACAGGATGTTTCCGATGTGAATCGGCCGCAACCGCGCCGTAAACGCGGTTCAATCCCATGATTTTCAACTGGACTTATGCTGAACGGCCCCAAAGGAGAATGTGGTTATGAAAAAAGCCGTCTCTTTCTTCCTTGTGTTGTGCATTGCTTATACCCCGTTGCTCGAGTGTGCAGCGACCTCACGAATGTACGCGGCTGCCGCGGCTTCGCCCCAGGATTATCCGCCCCAGGACTATCCGCCGATTGAATCCTTCTCCCCGGAGCAACTCGACAATCTGCTGGCTCCGATTGCGCTTTATCCGGACCCGCTGCTGTCGCAGGTCCTGCTGGCGGCGACCTTCCCCGACCAGATTGATGAGGCGGCGCGGTGGGTAAGGGCCAGTGGCTCCTATGGAATTGACGACCAACCCTGGGACGTCAGTGTCAAGGCGGTCGCGTACTACCCGACCGTCCTCTACATGATGGACGGCAAGCTGGATTGGACGACGACGGTGGGACAGGCCTACGTCAACCAGTCGACCGACGTGATGCTGGCCGTCCAGCGCTTGCGCGAGATGGCCCGTTCGCAGGGCAACCTGTTCTCGACCCCGCAGCAGGAGGTCATCTATGAAGGCGGGTACATCCAGATCGTCCCCGCCTCGCCTCAATACCTCTATGTGCCGGTCTACGAACCGAGCGTCATTTTCTTCCGGCGCGCTTATTTTGGAGGGGCCTGGGCCGTCGGGGTCTTCTCCTTTACGGCGGGATTTCTGATTGGGTCGTGGCTGAACCATGACTTCGACTGGCGCAGCCATCGAATCTACTATACCGGCTGGTCGGGCGGGGGTTGGATTGCCCGCAGCCGCCCCTTTGTTCACGTGACGAACGTGTACGTGAACAACCACTACACGAATGTCTATGTCAACCGGACCGTTGTCAACCGGACCGTGAATTACAACAACATCAACCGATATAACAGCGTGCATCGCGACGTGACCTACAACAACCTGTCGCGACGTGACAACCGAAATGACAATCGCAATGACAACCGGGGCGCCAACACGAACAATCGGCCCAACAATGAGATCATTAATCGAAACATCAATACCAACGACCAGCGATTGAATAACTATCGCGGCCGGCAAGTCCAGGGAAGACCGGTGCCGGGCTCCTCGGCCCCCCCAACACCAACGCCGCCGCCCCAACGGCAGCTTGATGCGCGGCCCACACCGACGGCCCCGCCGCAGTCCAATGTGCGGCCCGCACCGACGGCCTCTCCCCGGTCCGAGCCCCATGCCTTCGGGACGAATGAGTCGAAGTTCGATCCTCGCACTGCCAGTCAGCGAGGGCAGGCCAGCCGCGTTGAAGCGGCGCGGCCCGTGGCTCCAAACCCGACCCCTCAGGCTCAACCTCAACGAGGTCGTTCGGAACAAGTTCGGCCCGCGGCTCCAAGCCGGCCCACGGAGTCTAAATCTGAGAAAGGCCGTTCAGAAAAATCTTCCGAGAAGCGGAAGTGAGTGCAGACCGGTTTCATTCAAGCCGTGTGAGCGCCGTTCTTCGGGCCGGCGCTCGCGGTGCCCGTGGACGTTGTAAAGAAGGGAACTCCAACACGAAAGGGCTGAATTATATGGTGAAGAAGCCAGCAATCCTACTCGAGTCCCAACGGCGGATGCCTTCCGTTCCGGCACTTTTGTTTGTGCTGTGGGTGAGCGTGTTCGGCAGCCTGCCGGTCGTTTGCGCCCAAAAGCAGGAACCGGCGAAGACAAAGACGCCGGCGGTACAGCAAGCCACCTTTTCGACGCCGGAAGAGGCGATGCAAGCCCTGGTCGAAGCGGCGAAGGCAAAGGATCACGCAGCCCTCAGGAAGATTTTCGGGCCCGACGACGATCAGCTGCTCTCGGGAGATCCTGTCGAAGACAATAAGGACCTTGAGAGCTTTGCAGCCGCGGTCTCCGAGTCTGCCGATCTCAAGAAAGAGGGCGATGCCAAGTGCACCATGGCGGTCGGTAAGAACAATTACCCTCTTCCCATCCCGATTGTGAAACAGGGGGACCACTGGATCTTCGATACCAAGGCAGGGATTGACGAGATCTTGAATCGAAGGATTGGGGAGAACGAGCTTTCGACTGTCGCCACCTGTCGCGCCTATGTCGTGGCACAGTGGGAGTACTTTACCGAAGGCCATCTTGCCGGGAATGGCGTGGCCGCCTACGCGCAAAAATTCAGAAGCACTCCAGGCGAACATGATGGACTGTACTGGGAGACCGCGGAGGGTGAAAAGCCCAGCCCGCTGGGGGAACTGGTCGCAGCGGCCCGCGCCGAAGGCTACGGGCAGAAGGGCCAGGCCCCGACCCAAGCGCAAGGGAAAGATGAAGGCCAGAAGCCCGCGCATAACCCCTATCACGGATACTTCTTTAAGATCCTCACCCGACAGGGTTCACATGCCCCGGGAGGAAAATACAGTTACATCATCAATGGAAACATGATTGCGGGCTATGCGTTGCTCGCTTATCCCGCCAAGTGGGGAAATTCGGGCGTGATGACCTTCATGGTGAATCAACAGGGGCGCGTCTATCAGAAGAATCTTGGGCGTGATACGGCGAAGGTCGCAGGCGCGATTACGGAGTACGACCCCGATCCAAGCTGGAAGCCGGTGGGGGAACAGTAGGGGAATAGGTGTTAGGTGTTAGGTGTTAGGTGTTAGGTGTCAGGTGTTAGGTGTTAGGTGTTAGGTGTCAGGTGTTAGGGAAGCTCGGGTGCCGCAGGCATGTGTTTTTTCCATGCCTGCGAAGAGAACAGGCGCGGATACCTCGGGTGCCGCAGGCGTGTGTTTTTTCCATGCCTGCGTTGAGAGAAGCAAGAGGTCTCGGGTTTGGCATTCGTGGGGAGTGAGCCGCAGGCATGCGCTTTCTGCATGCCTGCGAAGAGAACAGGCGCGGATACCTCGGGTGCCGCAGGCATGTGTTTTTTACATGCCTGCGTTGAGAGAAGCAAGAGGTCTCGGGTTTGGCATTCGTGGGGAGTGAGCCGCAGGCATGCAAAGAGCGCATACCTGCGGCACCCAGCCAAAATAAAGCGTCACTCAGAGTGCCGCACTCCATAGGTGAACTATGGGACTTGATGCGTTTGTGTATTGCGATTGCATTGAAAAGAAGCGGTTGAAGACCCGGCACCCGTTTCCCGAACTGCTCGTTATTCTGCCGGATGGTTCACCGGATGTCGAGACTTCGGATCCCAAGAAACAGGATCGGCATGACCGCTGGATGGAGAAGCGGGCGTGCCGGCACGAGCAGTGCATGCTGGCAGGCGAGTGGCTTGGGAACGGCGCGTGGATCAGCGAGCTCTGGACCGAAATCAATCGGGTGTCACGAAAGTGGAGGAGGAAATTCCCTGTTCTGCGTGACCAGGTCATCTACTGCGGCACGCACACCGGTGATTATCTTGCGCTGAAAGATGTCCGAAGGCTTGAAAAGGAAATCAAGTTCATTCGGGCGCAAGATCTCGAAAAGGCGAAAGTAAAAGACCTTGAGGGATTGAATAAGTTTTTGTCCAAACTGGAAAGATTGGTGAAGGCATCCCTCAAGGTAGGAAAGCCGATCGCGTTTTAGGGGATCACTGGGGAGGCACAGGGGGCGCAAAGACCCGGGGTGCCGCGGGCATGCGTTCTTTGCATGCCTGCGAAGGAAGACAAATCAATCCTTGTTTCAACTTCAAAGTTCAAGGTAACAGGCGCAAAGACCCGGGGTGCCG
>JAIQFV010000002.1:309585-452697 GCA_020073085.1 Terriglobia bacterium
ATGCTCCCAGACCCACCCCCTCAACGCACGTCGTGCCCCTCCAGGATCCGAATGTGGCTCATGCCGTCGAGGAGCTGGAGCGGGCCTTGGGAACCCGGGTCCGGATTTCACCGGACGGAACTAAAGGGCAAATCGAAATTGAGTACTATTCCCAGGATGATTTGATCCGGCTCTACGAATTGATCGTCCGGCCGGCTCAAAATCCTGAAGGCTGAGGTCGTGTTATGAACTGGAAAAAGGACAAAGGACCCGACGTGGTCACCGGGTTTCTGGACCAGGGGGTCTTCTTTGAAGGACACCTGGAGTTTTCCGGCACGTTGCGGGTCGACGGTTCCATCAAGGGAACTATCAAAACCGATGACCATCTGCTGGTCGGGGAGCACGGCGTCCTGGAAGCTGAAATCCATGCCGGGACAGTCTCCATCGGGGGCAAGGTCACCGGCGTCATCCATGCGAAGGAGCGGGTCCAGATTCATTCCAAGGGGCGGGTGAGTGGAGAAATCCATACCCCTGTCCTCGTCATCGAAACCGGTGCCATCTTCGATGGGAAGAGCTTCATGACGGAGCCCATGGAGTCTCACCCCGGCGTCGAGCAACCGGACCGCGTCGCAGCTCACGCAGGATGACGCGTTCGGAGAAGGAACGCCCGTTCCGATTTCGGATTGCGGGTTTTGGATTGCGAAAGAGAGGGGTAAAGACGCAGTTCCATGCGGTTTTTCCCGAGATCATCCACTGCGAAAGGACGAGGAACTCCAAGCCTGTTTTGCTGGGATTATGAGCACAACAAATAAAACCGTCAGGTTGACTAGCCTGGTAAAAGCCGCGGGTTGAGCCGCTAAGATTGGTCCAAAGGATTTGGACCAGATTCTCAGCCGGCTTCCCCGGCAACATGACAAGAATCTGTTGGTTGGCTTTGAAACCAACGACGATGCCGGCGTGTACCTGATCGCACCCGATCAGGCCCTGGTTCAGACCGTGGATTTTTTTACTCCAATTGTAGATGATCCCTACCAATTTGGCCAAATTTCTGCGGCCAATTCCCTGAGTGATGTCTACGCGATGGGTGGGACTCCCATCTCATCTCTTACTATTGTAGGATTTCCAAGGAGTGGATTGGATTTTGGAATTCTCGAGAGTATCCTTGCTGGAGGGATGAATAAGATGATGGAGGCCGGGTGCACCGTTGTGGGGGGCCACTCCATCGGGGATGAGGAGATTAAGTTCGGATATGCCGTTACGGGACTGATTGACCCCGGAAAGGTGATTCGAAATGTGGGAGCCAAAGAGGGGGATGTTCTCGTTTTAACCAAACCCTTGGGAACCGGGGTGATCGGCACCGCGTTGAAGCGGGAAGCGGTGGACGATTCAGTGGTTCAAGCATCGGTCCGCTGGATGATCCAGTTGAACCGCCAAGCCTCCAAGATTGCACGGGGCTACGAACTTCACGCCATGACCGACGTCACGGGATTCGGACTTCTGGGCCACGCTCGAATGATGGCGCAAGGTAGCAGCGTGACCCTCGAATTCGATCACACCCGGATTCCCGCCATTGAGGGGGCGATGGATTGTATCGAGAGGAAGATGATCCCGGGCGGGCTGGTCAATAACCGGAAGTACCTGGAGCCTCTCGTCGAATTCACGGCGGCAGTGCCTGAATCGATCCGCACGCTTCTTTACGATCCCCAGACCTCGGGGGGCCTGCTGATTTCCTGCCCCGTGGATCAGGCCGAGCCCATGATTCTCGAGATGCAACGTCACGAAATACCCGCCAGCGCCATTGGTAAGGCGGTTGAAATGGGTCCGATGCCTCTCCGGGTGATCTGACCAGTGGGTCCGGGAAGAGGGTGGGACGGAGCCCGGGCTGGGCGTTTCCATCGCCCGTGGAATTGCTCCCAAATGTGCCAAGCTGGAAAATTCTTTTGCGCGGAATCAGGTTCAACTCATACGGAAACAGAGGTAATTTGTGACGGGGAAACCCGTTGACACTGTTCTCTGCCCTATGCTAGATTCTGCGTTCTTTATTTCACAAGGACTTCCCCGTAGAGCAGAAGAAGAAAACCGATGCTTGAGCTCAACGCCACGATTGTAGTGGTCATGGTCCTGTTTGCGGTCCTGGCATGGGCCGTAAGCAGGCTCTATCTTCGTCCGGTGGGCGCGCTTCTCGAAGAGCGCCGGCAATCCACGGAAGGGGCCCTCGAGAAGGCCGGGCAGAGCACGGCGAAGATGGAAGAGACCCTGCGGCGGCACCATCAGCTGATCCAGCAGGCGCGACAGGAAAATTACAAGCACCAGGAGGAACACCGCCGTCAGGCGCTCGAGACCCGGCAGCAGACGGTTCAGCAGGGGCGGGAGGAGTACGAGCGGATCCTGGCAGAGGCCCGCCGCGAGATCACCGCGCAAACCACGCACGCCAAAGAGTGGATGGCGCGGGAGGCGGCAACCCTGTCCCGGGCGATTGTGCAGAAGCTTCTTGCCTAGTTCTGAAATTTCATTCGTCAGACCCGAGCGTAAACATGGTTGAGGCAGGACCTCGAAATATCGCACTGCGACACCTGGGAATGCTCCTGATCGCCGCCATCCTGCTGTGGCCGTCCGCTTCCCGGTCCGATCTCGCCAGCCATCATTTCCTGGATGGGCGCGCGAGGGCCACGTCCGAAAATAACCACTCGGAAGAGGGCGGGCTGAAAGAATCGCTTTTCAAATGGGTGAATTTCCTCGTCCTCTTTGGCGGCCTCGGATACTTCCTGCGAAAACCGATGCAGCAATTTCTGGCGGCACGCCGCGAGGATATCCGCAAGTCGCTGGAAGAGGCCCGGACTGCCAAGGAAAAGGCGGAACGGGATTTGGCGCAGGCCCTGGCCCGATTGGAGCAGGTTGAGGAGGAGATGGCCTCGCTGAAGACAGCGGCCGTGGCGGAGATGGAGGCGGATCGAAGGCAGATTCTCGAAGGCGCCCGTCGGGAAGCGGAACAGATCATCGCCTCGGCCCGCGACGAGGTGGCCCTTCTGGTGAAGAACGCGCAAAAAGATCTCCGGGAGCATTCAGCGGCGCTCGTGGTTGAATTGGCGGAGCAGCAGATCAAATTGCAGATCCGGCCAGAGAATCAGGGACGGCTGTTCCAGCAGTTTGCTTCTTCGCTCGAAGCGAAGACCCGTTCAAACCCTGATCCGGCCAGGAAGAGTTGAGATCGAATGGCGTCCGTTGCAATCCGATATGCCAAGGCCCTTGCGGATGTCGTGCTCGCGAAGCACGAGGTGGAACGGGTTCGGTCAGAGCTCCAGGGTTTTTCCTCCCTGCTGTCTCGATCTCCTGAACTCGTCAATGTGATGATCAGTCCCGCGGTGCCGGTTCCACAGAAGAAGAGCCTCCTCCAGGCCCTCACAGCGCGGGCGGGCTACAGCACGACCACTCGTAATTTCCTCAATATTCTGATCGACCATCACCGCATCAACGTGTATGAGGAGATTCTGGCCGCGGTCCATCGGGAACTTGACCAGCGGCTGGGGATTCAGACGGTGGAGATCACGACGGCCACGCCGCTCGACGAAGAACAAAAGGTGATCCTCGCCGCCCGCCTGCGGGATCTCATCCGGAAAGAAATTCAACTGGAGACTCAGACCGATCCCAAGCTGATTGGCGGGGTGGTGGCGAGAATAGGAAGCACCGTTTATGACGGATCGATTCGCGAACAGCTTCACCAGCTCCGGATGCAATTGAGCGGGGGATAGGCGGACCGTTTTTATTCTGAATGGACAGGGAGTTCTGATTCATGGCGGAAATCAAAGCCGAAGAGATTTCGAAACTGATACGCGAGCAGATTGAAAACTATGAGCAGGGGATCAGTGTGTCCGAGGTGGGGAGCGTCATCAACGTCGGGGATGGCATTGCCCGCGTCCATGGTTTGGAAAAGGTCATGGCGGGCGAGTTGGTGGAGTTCCCTCGAGAGGGAGGAAACTCCATTTCGGGAATTGCGTTGAACCTGGAGGAGGACCAAGTCGGCGTCGTCCTGCTGGGAGAGGCCTCCGAAGTCATGGAGGGTGATTTGGTGCGCCGGACCAAACGCATCATCTCGGTGCCGTGTGGCAAGGCCCTGATTGGCCGCGTGGTCAACCCCCTGGGGCATCCCGATGATGACAAGGGACCGATTGCGGCGGACGCCTTCAATCCGGTCGAGCGGCTGGCCCCCGGCGTGGTGGATCGACAACCCGTGAGGGAACCCCTGCAAACGGGATTGAAGGCCATCGACGCCATGATCCCGATCGGCCGCGGCCAGCGCGAGTTGATCATCGGGGACCGTCAGACCGGCAAGACGGCAGTCGCCATCGATACCATCCTGAACCAGAAAGGCGGCGACGTCATCTGTATTTATGTGGCCATCGGCCAGAAGCGGTCCACGGTGGCCCAGGTCGTCAAGACGCTGGCCGACTACGGGGCCATGGAATACACCATCGTGGTGTCCGCTTCCGCCTCCGACCCCGCCCCCATGCAATACATCGCGCCCTATGCGGGTTGTGCCATGGGGGAATACTTCCGCGACCAGGGCCAGCACGTCCTGCTGGTTTATGACGACCTCTCCAAGCATGCCGCCGCCTACCGGGAAATCTCCCTGCTGTTGCGCCGGCCACCCGGTCGCGAGGCCTATCCCGGAGACGTATTTTATCTTCACTCCCGCTTGTTGGAGCGGGCCGCAAAACTGAACGATGCCAACGGCGGCGGTTCCTTGACGGCGCTCCCCATCATTGAGACGCAGGCCGGCGACATCTCAGCGTACATCCCGACCAACGTCATTTCGATTACCGATGGTCAGATCTTTCTGGAAGCCGATCTCTTTAATTCCGGCATCCGCCCGGCGATCAATGTCGGCCTCTCCGTGAGCCGCGTGGGAGGCAACGCGCAGATCAAAGCGATGAAGCAGGTGGCGGGGACCCTGCGGTTGGAACTGGCTCAATACCGCGCGTTGGCAGCCTTTGCCCAGTTCGGCAGTGACCTCGATAAGGCCACGCAGGCCCAGCTGGCCCGCGGCCAACGCCAGGTGGAAATCCTCAAACAGGCCCAGTATTCGCCCCTCCCGGTGGAACGGCAGATCTTGATTATTTATGCGGCGACGAATGGCTTCCTGGACGACATTGCGGTGGAAGACTGCCGCCGGTTCGAGCAGGAGCTGAACACCTATGTCGACACGGCCGCCCCGTCGCTGGCTCGAAAGATCGTGGACAAGAAACAGCTCGATGGGGAATTGCGGGAAGAGATCAGCCGCACCCTCACCGTGTTCAAGGAAAAGTTTGCCCTCCAGAAATCCGCGGCCGCCTGAGGCGGGGAAGCGCATTTACCCGGCAGAGTAAAGGACCAGCCCTTTCGTTATGGCGAACATCCTCGACATCCGACGCCGCATCCGGAGCGTCAAGAACACGCAGCAGATCACCAAAGCGATGAAGATGGTGAGCGCCGCGCGGTTGCGCCGCGCCCAGGAGCGGATTGTGAATGCGCGTCCTTACGCGAACCGGATGCTGGCCGTGTTGAATTCCCTGGTGACCCGGGTCCAGGAGACCCTCTCCGAGGAGGAAGCTGAAAGGATCCATCCGCTGCTCGCCGAACGGGGAGATGACAAAATTGAGTTGGTGATCATCTCGGGGGACCGCGGGCTCTGCGGGGGCTTCAATACCAACATCATCAAGGCCGCGCAAGGGTTCCTCGACGGCCATGCGGACAAGCAACTCGACCTGGAGCTGGTGGGCCGAAAGGCGCGCGACTATTTCAAGCGTCGCCGCTGGAAGATTCACCACGAGTACGTCAACATCTTCTCCCGGCTCAAGTATGAGCATGCGCAGCAGATCGCCCAGGCGATCATCGAAGAATACTCCCGCTCCGAGCTCGACGCGGTCTATCTGGTCTATAACGAATTCAAGTCGATCATCCAGCAGCGCATCGTCGTCGAACGGTTGTTGCCGGTTGCCAAGCTCGAAAGCGCCGGACTGGAAAGCCAGGCGGATTATATTTACGAACAGACTCCCCGGGTGATCTTCAACGACTTGTTGCCCAAGCACGTGGAGGTGCAGGTCTACCGCGCCCTGCTCGAATCGGCCGCCGCGGAACATGCGGCCCGGATGACGGCGATGGATTCCGCCACCAACAATGCCGCCGAGATGATCGATTCGCTGACCCTCAACATGAACCGCGCCCGCCAGGCGGCCATCACCAAGGAAATCATCGAAATTGTGAGTGGCGCGGCGGCGCTATGAACCCCGGCTGCAAAGCCATCCTGAATTTATGACTGTGTGGAGAGAAGCATGAGCCAAGGCAAGGTCGTCCAGGTCATTGGGCCGGTTTTAGACGTGGAGTTTGAAGAGCAGCACATGCCGAAGATCTACAATGCGCTGCGGGTCACGAGCGCGGGTTTCGAAGTGCCCCAACCCATCGATGTGATTGCCGAGGTTCAGCAGCACCTCGGGGAAGGCCGGGTACGCGCCGTTTCGATGCAGCCGACGGACGGGATGGTCCGCGGGATGATCGCGGAGGATTTGGGGCAGGGGATCACCGTGCCCGTCGGGAAGTGCACCCTCGGCCGCGTCATGAATGTCGTCGGCGAACCGGTCGACAAGCTGGGGCCCATCCACGCCGAAAAGCGCTATCCCATCCACCGACCCGCTCCAGGGTTCGATGAACAAAGCACAAAACTCGAAATGTTCGAGACGGGAATCAAGGTCGTTGATCTGGTCGAACCGTATCTTCGGGGGGGGAAAATCGGATTGTTTGGCGGCGCCGGCGTCGGCAAGACCGTCATCATCATGGAGCTGATTAACAACATTGCCCTCAAACACGGCGGAGTCTCGGTGTTTGCCGGCGTGGGGGAGCGCACCCGCGAGGGGAACGACCTGTGGCTGGAGATGCAGGAATCCGGAGTGGTCAACATCAAGGAATTTGAGAAATCCAAGGCGGCGCTCATCTACGGTCAAATGACCGAGCCGCCGGGGGCCCGGCTGCGCGTGGGTTTGACCGGGTTGACGGTGGCGGAGTATTTCCGCGATGAGGAGGGACAGGACGTTCTGCTGTTCATCGACAATATTTTCCGGTTCACCCAGGCGGGGTCGGAAGTGTCAGCCCTGTTGGGACGAATGCCCAGCGCCGTCGGTTATCAGCCCAACCTGGCCACCGAATTGGGAGAACTTCAGGAGCGCATCACCTCAACGAAGAAGGGTTCGATTACCTCCGTGCAGGCGATTTACGTCCCCGCTGACGATTACACCGATCCGGCCCCCGCCACCACATTCACCCATCTCGACGCCACCACCAACCTCTCGCGCGAGATCGTTGAGCTCGGGATTTATCCGGCCGTCGATCCGTTGGCATCTTCATCCCGAATCCTCGACCCGCGCATCCTCGGCGCCGACCATTACAGCACCGCCCGCGCCGTGAAGTTGATTCTGCAAAAATATAAAGACCTCCAGGACATCATCGCGATTCTCGGGATCGATGAGCTGAGCGAAGAGGACAAGATCGTTGTGGCCCGCGCACGCAAGATCCAGAAATTCCTCTCGCAACCCTTCTTCGTGGCGGAACAATTTACCGGCCTCGAAGGGAAATACGTGAAGCTGGAAGACACGATCCGGGGATTCAAGGAAATTGTGGATGGGAAGCATGATGATATCCCGGAACAGGCCTTCTACCTGGTGGGGACCATCGAAGAAGCGCTCGAGAAAGCGGAAAAACTAAAAACCTCGGGACAGGAGAAATAAAGACAGCGGTTTCTTCGGAGGCTCAATCGGAGTGAGGCGGCATGTTGCCTGATAAAATTAGACTGGATATCGTCACCCCTGACCGTCTGGTGCTCCTGGAATGGGTCGATGAGGTGCAAATCCCCGGCCAGGAGGGCTACCTGGGAGTCCTTCCGGGTCACGCTCCTCTGATCACCGAACTTAAGATCGGTGAGGTCTCGTATCGGCAGGGGACGGAAGTCACCTATCTGGCCGTCGCGTGGGGGTACGCCGAGGTGTTGCCCGACAAGGTGACTATCCTCGCGGAGACAGCCGAGCGGGCCGAGGAAATCAATATCCAGAGGGCACTCGACGCCAAGGCCCGTGCCGAAAAACGCCTGGCAAAGGTCAATGATACCGAGATCGATTTCAATCGCGCCCAGGTTTCCCTCGAACGAGCCCTGATCCGTATCCAGGTCGCAAAGCACGCAAGCAGCCGCGTCTGACTCCGGCGTGAGGTGGACCCCAAAATTTTTTCGTCCACGATCTGATCGCCTTCCCAACACCCCCACTCCATTTCGAATTTACAGCTCAAACCTCGACTTTCCCCTGATCCCGCGGAGAGGGTCCAATTTCCGCGTGGCATCAATTGCCTTAACCGGTGCAGTAATCTCGCCCCGAGGGAACCCCTCATCCGTTTCTTCCTTCTGAAATTCAGACCTCACGAATTCACGATTTGTATGACAATAATATACTACATTATTAGTATTAATGATTTGTTGACTGAACCATGGAGTCTTGCAGGCTATATATTGATTCATGATACCGCAAAAGTTGCCTGAAATATCACCATGTATTTGTCAGTCTCCTGTCGAAGTCGCAAGATCATCCTCCGGGTAAGAGATTGACTGAGTTAAAAAAAACGACGTCATGTATTAATACTATATTAGTAGTTTATAAACTATAAATTATTTGTATTCATTAACAAAGCCATGTTCCATTCTGTAGAATGTGGCACTATCCAAGAATAGAAATTCCTGGAGCTCTATATTTCCTACTTGGGAAAGATCCCCTAATAGTCTTACACCTCAGGCCTCGTTGTTTCTGTCATGGGGGGTTACAGGCCCACGAAAGCACCGGCCTTCAATGAAAGAGCAGGGAAGAGCGTTGGAATCCTCGATGGATGACAGGAACCCGGATGGGGACCTTCAATCGAATTCATGAGATTGACGGAATTAAGGGCAAAATCACTTCGAAGGCGAACTATAGGTTGAGGGGGGCTTAGTCTGTGCCAAAGAGCGCGTTTGTTTCAAGAAGATTTAGTTTCACAAGTCTGCTCGCGATCTTCGTTTTGATATTCACGGTGGCCGCAGTCTCTGCAGTGGTCCTGTTTGGTTATGTAGAAGGACCCCCGGCAGGAGAAAACGGCTGGCCGGGCGGGTCAGGTCCGAATTGTACGGTGTGTCATTTTTCGTTTGCCCTGAATGATCCCACCAGCAATAGCGGGATAACCACTTCCGGATTCCCGACTTCCGGCTATGTCCCCGGTCAACAATACACCCTGAACATCACGGTCGGACTGGTTGGGCCTCAGACCTCGCCGCCGCGAAGGCGTTTTGGATTTCAGATTTCCGCCCGGTCTAGTTCGACTTCCGGCAACCCCCAGGCGGGAACTTTTGCTTTAATAGGGAATACAGGATTCGACACCCCGGGAGGATTAGGCACCACCACGTCTCCCACCCCAGTGAATGGAATTGTCTACGTGTCGCACAATGCCGCTGGAACCTGTACGGCTGCCACTTCCTGTACCTGGCAGGTCAGTTGGACCGCTCCTGCTGACGCGTCCTTGGGTACGATCGAATTCGATATTGCCGGGAATTCTGCTAACGGGGATTTGACCAACCAGAATGATTACATTCTGACCAAGGCAATTTCGGTGTCCGCGACGGTTCCCAGTCAGGCGCCACAGTTTGGTCCAACGAACCCGAGTTTCCCACACATTGGAAGCATCCGGGGAGGGACAACCGTGACTCTGGACGGGTCCAACTTTGTGAACGGGGCGGTCGTGTTTTTCGGATCGAATCAGGTCAGCGCCTCCTTTATAAGCTCCTCCCAACTGACGGCGGTTTCGCCTCCATCCAGCGCCGCAGGTCCAGTGGACTTGAAAGTTCAGAATCCGGATGGCAAATCGTCCACAATCGATGGCGCGTTTACGTATTTTGATGATTCAACCTTGAAGATTGCCTATGCGGTGGCCACTCCGGCGCCTTCCAAGCAGGCCGATGTGGCTGCCGGCGGTGAGGCCCCCGCCGGAAGTGGAATCTTTAGCTTCTCGCAGAACAACGTCCTGGTTACGACGGTGGGAACGGCTTCAGCGACCCCCACAAGATCCTTCTTGATGTTTGCCTCTTCGAAGCCTTTCAAAAGCGTGAACGGCCCGATCCCGAACAATACGGGGATCGCGATCATCAACCGCTCCGGAAGCACCGCGAACCTGACCTTCACGCTCATCAACAACGATGGAACCATCAAAGCGGGTCCGCAGCCCGGGCCTGCGCTTGCTGACGGGGCGCACCTTCAGGGGTTTGTAACGGACTCGAATTTCTTTGGCGCCGCGGCGGACAATTTTGAGGGGACCTTAAGGGTGGACAGCACGCAGCCGGTCAGCGCGCTGACATTACAGCTGACCAACAACCAGTTGCCCAGAAATGAAGCGCTGTTTACCTCTTTTCCAGTCGCCGATCTCACGCAAGCCCCCGCCGTGGGTGCAAAACTGGTCTTCGCGCACCTGCTGGGCGGGGGTGGATTTCAAACCGTGATTGTGCTGATGAACACCACCAACAGCCCGATCTCCGGGAATGTCCTCCTCTTCAAAGACAGCCCCTCGATGCCCGGTTTTGATTTCGGCACCGGACCGATCGCTCAGATCCCTTACTCCATTCCTCCGTTCTCGGAGCAATCCGCGACCTCGATCGGGACAGGGGCTCTGACGGATGGGTTTGCCGTGGTCGTCCCCGACGCCGGCAAGGCCACCCCTGTTGGAACCGGGGTCTTTGTCTTCACTCAAGGTGCGTTCACGGTTACCACGGCGGGGGTTCCATCTTCCCCGGCAATTCAGTCGGGATTGATCTTCGTGGATACCCATCCGACCTCCAGCGGGCTGGCCCAGGATACGGGGGTTGCGCTGGCGAATCCGTCATCGACCCAGACCGCTGATGTGTCGTTCAAGCTGCGCACTCTGGTTGATGGGCAGGTGGTGGCGAGCAAGGACCTGAGTCAGGTCCCTGGCCACCATGCGCTGGCGCCGAACAGCCATGACGCCTTGTTTGTCGACCAGATCTTCACCGGCGGGGAAGCGAGCAATTTTACCGGAACCCTTTCCATTGAAACCGCGAGCCCGGACGGCATATCCCCGTTGACCCTCCTGCAGACGAACAATCAGCGCGGGGATGCGCTCCTCACCACGCTGCCGGTGGCAACGGAATCTGCTTCCACGGCGCCGGTATTCTTCCCTCAGCTGGTTGCTTTTGGGGGATTCCAAACACAATTGATTCTGCTGAACCCGTCGGGAAGCGCCGCATCGGCCGGGACTTTAAACTTCCTTAATGAGCTGGGATCTCCGTTGGTCTTGCCGTTGAACGACGAGGTCAACAGTTCCTTTGCATACAATCTCCCGTCCAAGGGAGGATCAACCTACAAATAGGATCCTTGTGGGGGACACAGGAGTGCGCCCTTTCCGTGTCGCCTCAGGGAACTGGGCGACGATCCGTGTCTGTGGACGCGTCCCGCGTCCAAATGACTCGAGCGGCAGGGAGAATGCGGACGACCTTCCGCCAGGGCGACGCATCCCTCGACGTGTGCGGACTCCTGCGACCCGCCTTGTCAATTCCGGGTGGATGTGTTAAAAAAGAGCCCCTTGTCCGCTCCGAGTGCGCCGTGGCGAATCGGAGTGTGTAAGCCCGCCGAGAGTTGGGAGGTCGTCCAACGGTAGGACTGCAGACTCTGGATCTGCGTATCGGGGTTCGAATCCCTGCCTCCCAGCCAAGTTCCTTTTGACCGCACTGCTCGTCCGGATCCATGGGTTCCTTCACCTTCCAACTTGGAGTGGCGTGTCGCCTATGAGCGTTCCAGTATCCATTCACCACATCCGTGACCATTACGACCAGCTGTCCACATATTACCGGACCCTGTGGGGAGTACACCTCCACCATGGGTACTGGGAGGACAATGAGCCCCAGTCGGTGGCTCAGGTAAACCTCGTCAAGAAACTCGCAGGTCTGGCGGAACTCGCTCCTTCCATGCGGGTGCTCGACGTAGGCTGCGGGATGGGGGGATCATCCCTGTGGCTGGCCGAACACCTGGATGCCGCCGTCGCCGGGGTTACGCTCAGTGAGGTGCAGGCGAAAATGGCGAGCAAAAATGCGGAGCGCTTAGGACTGGAAGGACAAGTATCTTTTCATCTTGCCGATGCCAGCCATCTGCCCTTCGCAGGGAATTGCTTCGATGTCGTTTGGATCATTGAATGCAGTGAGCATCTGGAGGACAAGAGATCATTTCTCCGCGACTGCAGCCGCGTTTTAAGGAGGGGAGGAAAGCTTGCGATCTGCGCGTGGCTGAAGGCGGACGCCCTTTCGCCCGAAGAGGAGGAGGCGTTCATCAAGCCCGTTTGCACGGGCTTTCTATGCCCCTCGCTCGAAACCATGAACAATTACAGCCGCTGGATGGAGGAGGCTGGCCTTACGGTGCGTCACGCCCTCGACATTACCTCGCGAGTGGAGAAGACCTGGTCCTTGTGCACGAAGATTGTCCGACGACCGGAGGTAAAGCTTCTGGTGCGGTTTGGAGATGAGCATATTCTCAATTTTGTGAATGCCTTTGAGACAATCCAGAATGCCTACTCGCAGGGAAAGATGAGATATGGAATGATGGTGGCAGAGAAGCGCTGAGCGGGAAAGTCATTTGGGGGTGCGAAATGCAGACGGCAAAATAGGGGCCGCAACGGGCGTCTCGATTAGCGTGAACAGCGAAATTTACTTTTTGGTCAAGTTCAGATATTGTTAGTGTGGCGCTGACAAGGGATCGTCACCTGGGCACCCCCTTCACCCCCGAAATGGATTGCCTTTGGCACGACCTCGACGTCCTGTCGCCTTGTGAGGCATTATGCAGTTATCTCCTCCCTTTTAATCACTCGGGGTAATCACGCCTTCATAGGATAATTTCGATGAATAGAATCCTTCGTCTCAGCAGCCTTTTATTAGTCATTGTGGTGGGTCTCGTTCCACCCTCTCTCCTCGCGCAGCACCCCCTCGCCAAGCGCTATCGCGAACAAAGTACTTGGATCGGGCGCGCCGAACCCGGAATGCAAATGAAGTCAATGATGTTCGCATTCCAACTGCAAAACCAGCAGGATCTGGAACGATTGCTCCGGGAACAGCAGGATCCGCAGTCGCCCAATTATCACCGCTGGTTGACCCCCGAAGAATTCGGAAGCCGCTTTGGTATCCCCCAGGCGCAGTACCAGCGCGCGATACAGTGGCTGGAGGAGAACGGCTTTACAGTCAACATGGCGCTCGGGAACCGGCTGAGGATCTATTTCGATGGAGCCACCGGGGACGTCGAGCGTGCGTTTGGCACGCATATCCAGCTTTATGATTACAAGGGGAAGACCTATTTTTCCAACGACCTTGATCCTCGGATTCCCGCGGAATTCCAGGACCGGGGCTTGGGGATCTATGGGCTGGATGATTTTCCCAAGGAGCAACCACTCTTTAAGAACGGCAACAGATTTGGCTTGGCGCCCACCGACACCCATGTGGCATACAATCTTCAGCCCCTCTTTCAGAGCGGCATTGACGGCACCGGACAGAGCATCGCCATCGTGGCCCGGACCAACTTCAACATTGCCGACGTCCAATCCTTCCGGAGCACTTTTGGACTTCCTGCGAATGATCCCGTGAAGATCCTTGTGGGCAACGATCCGGGAGATCTTGGCGGTGGGGAAGAGTCTGAAGTACTGCTGGATACCGAATGGTCAGGCGCGATTGCGAAGGGTGCCACCATCCAGGTGGTGATCGCCCCCAATAAGAACATCCAGGCGTCCCTGGATTACATCCTCAATAACCTGTTCACGACCCGAGTCATGAGCCTCAGCTTCGGTTTGGGTGAAAGCGCTTTCTCGACGAGCGGCCAGGTGGACTTTATCAGCACCTTTTTTTCCCAGGCGGCTGCCCAGGGACAGACGGCCCTGGTGGCCTCAGGCGACCAAGGCGCACAACAGGGAATCAGTTCAGGGAATAGCTCGGGTGCCGACATCAACTATCTGTGCGCCTCTCCTTATGTGGTTTGCGTGGGTGGGACGACACTGGTTCCCCAACTCGACGGAACGAGCACGAATGTCATTGGGTACAACAGTGAGAGTGCCTGGGTTAAGAGTGGGGGCGGCAAGTCCAGGTTCATCGTTAAGCCCTCTTATCAGTTTGGGCCGGGTGTTCCGCTGATCAATGACGACGGGTTTCGGGATGTGCCGGACGTGGCCACAGTTGGGAATCCGGCCGGCGGGGCCTTTGTTTTTCAAGGGGGAAGCCTCAGTACAGGGACCTTCGGTGGGACGAGTTTAAGTGCTCCGCTCTGGGCTGGCGTCTTTGCATTGGTCAATCAAGCGAGCTTTTCGAATTCGCCGGGCGGGGTGGGATGGGCCAATCCGAGATTATACGAAATGGGCCGGGTGCAGTACGCGCAAAGCGGTCCCAAGTTTTTCAACGATGTCCTGGTAGGAAACAACAATACGGATACCGTCACCGGTTTTACCGCCGGCCCGGCCTACGATCAAGTCACGGGATGGGGATCTTTCAACGGAGACGTGTTCGTCAGGAGTTTCAGCCAGATCCCCGCTCCCCCGACCATCTCGATGGATGGCAATCCTCAAACGACCGGTACGATTCCCCCCGCGAACTCTGCGACGGAGTGCACCCTGAATTCCACCCAATACACGATCAATGTCCCCGCAGGGGCGGTGCAGCTGGTGGTGACCCTGGATGGACCTCCCGCCGGTGATGTGGATCTTTATGTCCGCAAGGCGCTCCAGGTCGGGAATGCCGGCTCGTTCAACCCCTTCGTTTCGGATTACCGTTCCGAAGGGTCCACGGCACACGAGGCGGTCTATGTGGGTCCGAATTCACTCAACCCGCTGACCCCCGGCGTCTATTTCATTGGTGTGTCCAACTGCGGGTCAACTCCAGGTGCATTTACACTTTCGGCCAGCGTGATTACAGGCTCCGCCGCAACCAAGGTGGAAGAACTCTCTGTCGATAACGGCATTGTTGAGGTTCCGTTTCCCCAGAGCTCGGCGAATGGAACGATCGTGGTGAATCGGCTGAGTCCGTCGCGTTATCCCTCCAAGCTGACGAAGATCCGAGTTTACTCAACCCAATGGGCCCAGACGCAGAATCCTATCGGACAAACCATCCGTCTCATTGCGTTTGCCGACCCTTCCGGTTCGGGAAATCCACCGTCTCCTACACCTCAATTCCTGGTGGATCAACAAGGCACGATTTCGGGCTCTAATGGATTCATGGAATTCACCGTACCCAATCCACCCACGATTACGAGCGGCGACTGGTATGTGGGCTTCCAGCATCCATCCACAGGCACTGCCGTCCTGGCCTCGATCAACACGAGTGGACCGCCCCGGCAAGCGAGCTTCATATCGATGAATGGAGGAGCGGCCTTTACGGGGCCTTTTATTCTGCCCTCAACCCTTGAACCTGCAAACTTCATGATCCGCGCCGTTGTGGAGAGTCATGTCGACACTCACAGCACGGTCAACCTCCAGATTCCACCCATCGGCGCAAGTACTGTGTCCACGAGCACAGCGAACACATTCGTGCAGGTGGGATACGCCACGGCAAACGCAACCAGCGGGGGCGTGCCATTCGGGACTGCGGTATTTACCCTTACCCAAGGTGGGACGGTGGTGACCGAAGCGGGTGTGCCCGCTTCGGGGACGACCACTCATGCCCGGATTTTTATTGATTACCGGACAGCAGTCCCGGCGAAGAGCAATGCCGTGGACGCGGGAACGATTGGGATTGACACAGGATTTGCAATGGTCAATCGCGGTGTGGGCCCGGCGAATATCACTTACACGCTGAGGGATTCCACAGGGGCAACAATACTCGCCAGTGGGGTCGGCACCCTAGCTCCAAATGCTCACGATGCACGGTTCATCGATCAACTCACCCAGGTGGCGCCGGCTTTCGTCCTGCCTGGAAATTTTCCTACGACCACAAAGTTTGGGACGCTTGACATTGTAAGCACTCAGCCCCTCGCAGTGGTGGCGTTGCGGCTGACAAACAACCAGCGGGGAGACACACTGATTACTACCACCCCGATTGCCGACTTGAACGCATCGTTGTCGTTCGACCCCATTAGCTTCCCGCAAGTGGTGGATGGGGGTGGATTCAAGACCATCCTGATTTTGGTGAACACCTCAAGCGTCTCCGAGACCGGCCTTGTGAAATTTTTGACCGACACAGGGATACCGCTGAACGTCCATCTAACCGACGACTCTGTCGGCAGCTCTTCCTTCCCCTATCTCATCCCGGCCGGCGGGTTTAGAGTGATGGAAACGGACGGGTCCCCGTCGAGCCAGAATGTGGGGTGGGCGTTGGTGACGCCCAGTTCAACGAACACGCCGGTGGGCGCCGGGGTATTCAGCTTCACACAGGGCGGTACGCTGGTCACCGAGTCGGGCATCCCCGCCGCCGTCCCTACCACGCATGCGCGGATCTATGTGGATAAAACGGTCAGTGCGGCCGGCACGCACAACACGGGACTGGCAATCGCCAATCCCGCCCAACCACAGAGCCTGAGTGTCACCATCAATGCCTTTCAGCTGGATGGCTTCACGCCCGTAGGCAGTAGTGCGGGACCGGTGGTTCTGAACGGGTTCGGACATACGGCGAAGTTTGCCGACCAGTTCATCAACGGGCTTCCCAGCGGATTCACAGGCGTGCTGGACATCAGCGCGTCGTCTCCCTTTGTGGCGCTTACCTTGCGCTCGCTCAATAATACTCGTCTCCCGAGCAGTGATTTTCTTCTCACGACGTTCCCTATTGCCGATCTCAATCAGATTTCACCGAACCCGTTAATCTTCCCGCAGATTGCCGATAGCGGCGGGTATCAGACGCAAATCATTCTTCTCAACACCAGCAATACAACCTCAAACGTCACGGTGAATTATTTTGATGGGAATGGCCAGCCGCTCGCGTTGAAGAGCGGAAGGGAAGATAAGTAACTTAGACGTCGGAAGGCGAGAGGTTTGGAAGGGCGGGATTTTAATCCTGCCGCTAAAGCGGCTTAAAAAAAAATTCTCGTGTGGGCCATCCTTCGGCCGGACTCAAGTCCGGCCCTTCCTGAAATCTTAAACTGATTTTTCTTCGTCTCAAGAGAACTCCTCCCAAGCCGACTATCGGTTCGTCTTTTCCAGGTATTCCCGCCACGGTTTCCAGTAATATTTCTCCCAACCCTCAGTGACCCCCTGAACATCGTGATCGGCCACGTTGATGTGCACCAACTCGATTCGACCTGCCTTTCCCTCCGGATAGAAGGTGAGTGTGAGGATGGAGTCGATATCTTCAGGTTTCCAGAGGTAAGCGCGCCAGGATTGAACGATCAGCCGATTCGGAATGGTGTAGAGCATCCTTCCTGAAAGCATGTCCCCAAAGGCTCGAAATTCTGATCCGGCGTCCGAGCTGATCGTAACGGGGGCTCCGGTGAAAGCGGCATGGAGTTTTGGGTCGAGATACATCTCATAGAGTCTCTCGGCGGGGGCTGGCAGCGTCACGCTTTGCTGAACGGTTTTGGGCATGCACTCTCCTCTGTGGCTCTTTGGGGCCCTGTCTAAATCCGCCTGTGCCTTCAGTTCCAGGTCTTTCTATCCATCCTTTCTCTTCAGAATTTCAGATAGAAGCTTTCTGGCTTCTTCCTCATCATGAGGTTCGACCTGCAGCTCTATCGGACCGGCAATGAGATTGTAGCCGGTTCCGATGCGCCCGGCACCGAACAAATCCTGGAGGCCTTCGCCTCTGACCAGGAATTGGATGCCAGCTCTCTCGAGCTGGGATTTGGCATAAGCAAGGATGGCGGGATCTTCAGTTGTCAGAATGGTGACCAGGGAGTCGGATTTTACTGCTTCCTCATTTTTCATCTGTGCCTCCTTTAAGGTCTATTCCAGCGTTAGTCTGTCATCTCACCGCACGCCCCCGTGCAATGGGTCGACGTTGCATTCGGCCATCCGACAAACGTGGACTTTCATTTAGGATTGGAACCAGGGTTGGGTTCCTCCAGGTATCGCAGAATCTGTTTCTCAAGATTATTTGCCTCGACTTTCTCTCGCAGCACGCCTTGTCGATCGATAATCCACAGGGTGGGGAAACCGTCCACGTTATACTTTGCCGCAATCGGATGAAGATCGTTCTCTGCGGTCAACGATCGATCCACCATTTCGGGCCAGTCATATCCTTTTTCGCGAAGGAGTGCCTTCGCCTTGTCAATCTTCTCGTCGCACAGTATCCCCACGATCTGCAATCCACGCTGATGGTATTTCTCGTGAGTCAGCTTGAGTTCAGGGAGAGCTTTCACGCACGGTTGACACCAGGTCCCCCAAAAATCGACCAATACCACATCCCCCTTCCATTGATCGGTGTCGATCTTCTCGCCCTCAAACCCGACCCCTTCCAGACGGATGGGTTTTCCAAAAGACCTCTTTTGAAGGACAAATCCATGGCCCATGCTAGCCGTTCCTAAATTGCTCATCATCCAGTCGTACCACTTGGCTTTTACCGCAGGGTCCGGCGTCAAATACAAGGCTTCAATTAGCAGGAGACCGGCCACGCGCTCGTCTTTCCGGGTAAGTTCTACCCTCGAGATCCGTTCATAGTCCTGTGGATCAACATGCATGTTGTTCGTACTCATGAAAAGGATGATATCGAGCAACGCGTCAGCCTCGGCTTTTACTGCGATCGGTTCTCCCGGATGACGCTCAATGATTTCCGTGCGGAGCGAGTTATACGCGTCCCATTCGTTCCGGTTCCAAACGGCATTGATGTCTTCGAGCTTCTGCTCCAATAATCCCTGCATCCTTGGCCCTTTGTATCCAGCCTCCTCCAACTCTGAAATCAAATCGATGCGGTGACGTCTCAGTTCGCGATTCTGCATCTTTGTTCGGATCCAAGTTGCCGGGTCATCCTGGAAAGTGGCCATTTGCTTTGGGAGCGCGTCGATCTCGGCAAGGATCTCTTCTGAGGGGCGGGGCGCTGGCCTTCGGAGGGCGGAACGATATTCTTTGTCAACCGGGCGTGGGAGAATCAGGGCACCAGGCTTCACTGCTTCACTCGACTGCGCAGAGACTTGCGAGGGATAGATGAGAATTGAGACCCCGAGCAAGATCCCCGCCAGGAGGACCCCCGAAAGAAGACCCGTTTTTCCCTTAGGCACACGCGAGGCATTCCTTTCATTATTCATCGTGTGACTGAACCTGGATTGTATCGGCCCTCTTTGAAGACAATGCGATGGCGCCGCACTAGAGCAATGGAACGGCAGCTCATTGGGTGGTGATTGTTTGTTCATGGATTTCTCCGGGGAGGGTAAGTGAACCAAGTGGAACGTTACGAGGAGAGTATATTCGGTTTCATGGTGTCAAACAAGTGGACTGTAGCAGCCCCCGACCGAGGCGCGAGATGAATTGATCAACCGCCATCTGGACTGATCAGATGATTGGGGTCGCATCTTTTCATTCTCCAATTTGGTGTGATGATGATGATTTACATGGAGTTATCCCTCGCGCGATTGTCCCAAACCTGGCTTCACGTTGGGTGTTGATCCCCGTAAAATATCTGAACTTTTTAGGGGGTTGGCACGTTACATAGGATAGGCACATCAAGAGAGGAGAGGGCAAACATGAAGAAGACACTACTGGGTCTAATTCTGCTGGTTTTGGCTGCCGGCATGGTGCTCGCGCAGACCAGCGACAAATGGCTTCACATTAAAGTCGATAACACGGGCGACAAAACGGAGCGCGTGCGTGTAAATATCCCGCTGGACCTGGCGGAGAAGATCCTCCCGGCAATTAACAAGGACCACCTCCACGGCGGAAAAGTCCGAATCGGTGAGGCGAAGTTCAACGACATCGATCTCCGGGCGATGTTGGAGGCGATTCGAAACGCCAAAGACAATGAGTTTGTAACGGTCGATTCGGAGCATCAAAACGTGCGTGTCGCCAAGCAAGGGGGCAACCTGATCGTCAAGGTGAGCGACCTCCGCCACGAAAAGAAAGAGCAAGAAGTGGATATCTCCATCCCATTCACGGTCATTGATGCCCTGCTTTCCAGCGGGAGAAAAGATGAGTTGGATCTCGTGGCAGCGGTCCGGGCTTTGGCGGCGCATGGGGATACGGTGTTGGTCACCGTCACGGATGGGTCGAGCAACGTTCGCATCTGGGTGGATTCAAACGCGCCCGCAGCGCAGTGAGGAGGTCATCATGCCTACAGGAATCGCAATTCTTGGCGGCGCAGGTGTTCTGGTGTTCGGGGGGATGGTTGCGGCAGGTGCTGCGGTTTACCAGGCGGGCGCCGTCCGAGTGAGCGTCGACGAGAAGAGACCTGATGGACATCACATCCATCTGATCGCCCCTGCAGCCGCTATCCCGATTGGGATAAGGTTTGTGCCGGATCGGGCGCTGCGACATGCCTCCTCGGAGGTGCGGCCCTGGCTCCCGGCCATCGAGGTCGCCGTCACGGAGTTGGAGAAGTATCGCGACTTCACCCTCGTGGAAGTCGAAGATGGGCAGGACCATGTGAAGATCCGGAAGATCGGCCCATCCATGGTGATCGATGTGGACAGTACGGACGCAACGGTACACGTGTCATTCCCGCTGAGAAGCGCGATGTCGGCCCTGCGCAGAATTGAGGCGCTTCCAAAGGACAGCAAAAATACCATTGTGGACGATCGGTTCTCCGATGAGGATGATTAGGTGTCTGAGAACAGTTCTCAGTTGCCAGTGCTCAGTTGTCAGTGAAAGGCACACAGAGTCCGAGTTGAGGCGCGCTGGCGGGATAAAACGTTAAGACCATTCTGCTGCAGCATATGCCACTGGGGTGGGGTGTCGCGTTTGGCACCGGATGGCCTCAGTGGCTGCTTTTTTTGATGGGCAGACTCAGCCCACCCTGCGTCAAGAGATTCCGATTGTATTCTTGAATAAGAGGTTCTCCCCTGAAAGTTCAGTCCCAAAGCAAAATATTCTGGTCTCCAAGCTCCACCCTCCCGAACTATTCCTTGAACTAATTCCAATGCGGGTTGAATTTATCCAATCAGGACAAATGCCCTGATTGACTGCAATCTACTGGCTCCAAGGCTGCTAGCCGATGGATGGGGTCGGGAATATTTCCCTGTCTTCTCATCCGGAACCTGGGGCGGATCACAGATCATATAGATCCTGGCTTCTAGGTGGCCTCGCTTTTTCTTTAGGATCCTATCTGAAAGCTTCCTAAAACTCGGGATATTGTGGCATGCTTGGGGAACCACTCTAATTTCATTGGTTTCCCGATTGCATTGGCATGAAGACGGCATCTAAAGTGCAAGATAGCGGAAAAAACAGACGAAACCTGACGATGCGCAATGTGTTGATAATCAACTTTCTGCTTTCAATCGGGACGGCGTTGGTTGCCTCTCTTGTCCCCCCGGCGATCTCCTTTTCGGCGGGGAGTCCGCAATCTCCGCAGTCGCCCTCTTACGACGGGGAAAAAGTTATTGTCGTGGACCTGATCGCGCGGCCCACCCTGGATATTGAAGCACTGCGTCCTCTGGTACAGCAAAAGGCGGGAGCGCCCTATTCAACCGCGAAGATTCGCGACACGGCAGCGGCTCTCGAAAAGACAGGGCTGTTCAGCAGGATTGACATCGAAGTGACACCGGAAGCCGCCGGGCTCCGGGTTGTGTTTGTGTTGCAGCCGGCGTACTACATCGGCATGATTGACTTTCCGGGTGGGCTCGATGCCTTCAGCTATCCACGCCTTCTCCAGGTTGTGAATTATCCTTCGGAACAGCCCTATGAAGAGAGTCGAATGAAGGCTGCGGTGCCGGCCTTGCTGCGTTTCTTTTCCAGCAACGGCTATTTCGCCGCCCATGTTCGAACTGAAAGCAAATTCGATGAGGCCCGCCAACTGGCCGACCTCGTCTTTCATGTCACCCTGAACAAACATGCGAAGCTCGGGCGCGTGGAAATCAAAGGCCCCGAGGCCCGGGAGGCGGCGCGGCTCGAGCGCGCCCTGCGCTCGATCCGGGCTCGAGCCAAAGGCGCCTCCTTGATCGCCGGCAAGCCCTATGACCCGGTGCGGATTCGGGCTGCGACAAAATTCATAATTGATCTGCTGGGCAAGGAAGATCGCCTGGCAAGCCAGGTCCGGATGGAGCCTCCGCGTTATGATCCTGAAACGAATCGCGCCCACCTCATGTTTCAGGTGACGCCGGGCCCATCGGTCTCCGTCCGTACGGACGGCGCCCATGTCTCCAGGGGAACGTTGAGGAAGATGATTCCTATTTACGAGGAAAATGCGTTTGACCAGGACCTCGTGGAAGAAGGCCGGCGCAACCTGATTTCTTATTTTCAAGGCCGGGGGTACTTTGATGTAAAAGTCAATTCGCAGATCGAGGATGAACCGGCTCGGGTGTCGGTGGTCTACCAAATCGAGAAGGGAGGCCGGCATCGCGTGGTCGAACTGGCTTTTCGTGGAAATCGCCAGTTCAGCGATGAGGATCTCCTGTCCCAGATTGAAATTCAGAAGGGTCAATTTCTTTCCCGTGGAAAGTTCAGCAACGACCTTCTCAATCGGAGCGTCGAGAAACTGACCGCCTACTATCGCGAGGCCGGGTTCTCGGACGTCGCGATCAAGCCCAGCGTGGTCGACCACGATCCCCAGGTCAACATAGTTTTTCAAATCACGGAAGGTGAGCAGACCCTCGTGGATACACTCCATGTGGAGGGCAACACGACCCAATCGATAAGGAAGTTGGCCCCGGGAGGGCTGAAATTGGGCCCCGGAAAGGCTTATTCGCAACAGCTTCGAAATCAGGACCGGAATCAGATCATGGCGACTTATCTCGACCTTGGATACCTGAACGCGGTATTTCGGTCAAGAGTCAGGCCGGTGCCGGGGCGCCCGCATCATGTGGACGTCACTTACACCCTTCAGGAAGGACCGCAGACCCGCATCCGAGACGTCGCCATTCTGGGAAGCGAGAACACCCAGCGGCAATTTATCAACCGGACTGCCGGGATTCAAAGCGGCGCGCCACTTAGCCAGGGGAAAATGCTTGAATCCGAAAGTGCCCTGTACGATGCCGGGGTTTTCGACTGGGTCAGCGTCGCCCCTCGAAAGGTCATCACGGAGCAGACGGAGGAGAATGTCCTGGTAAAGGTCCACGAGGCGAAGCGTAACACCCTGACTTACGGATTCGGATTTGAGCTGAGTCCGCGCACGGGAAACGTGCCGGCGGGCACCGTGGCTTTACCGGGTCTGCCGGTGGTCGGCCTGCCCGGCACGATTACCACCACCCAGAGGAACTTTGCCAGCCCGCGAGGATCGATCGAATACAGCCGGCGAAACATCCGCGGACGTGGCGAGACGGCTTCGGTCTCCATGTTTGCCGCCCGGCTGGATCAACGCGGATTATTCACTTATGGATCGCCTCACATCGGGGGCACCGAATGGAGTTCTCTATTCAGCGTCTCCATCGAGCGTACTAGCGAAAATCCGATTTTCACCGCGCGCCTGGGCGAAGCGGGGTTCCAGGTGCAGAAACCCTTGAACAAGGACAAGACCAGGACCCTGCTCTTCCGGTACAACTTCCGCCGCACGGTTTTGACCCAGCTGCTGATCCCCGAGCTTGTTCCGCCGCAGGACCAGTCGGTCCGCCTGTCGACCCTTTCCACCGCCTACGTGCGAGACACGCGCGATAAGCCCCTCGACGCGCACCGCGGGATTCTCCAGACGCTCGATTTCGGCATTACACCGAAGGTCCTCGGATCAAGCGCCAACTTCGCGCGATTTCTGGGTCAAATGGCCTACTACCGGCAGATCGGATCCTCGCTGGTGTGGGCCAACAACATGCGCTTGGGTCTGGCGAAGCCCTTCGGGGGAAGTGCAATCCCTCTCAGCGAGCGCTTCTACACAGGTGGCGCCGCCAGCCTTCGCGGTTTCCCGGTGAATGGCGCGGGTCCCCAGCGGGCCGTGCAGGTTTGCAGTAATCCAAGCAATCCTACCCCCTCAACTTGCACCAACATCCAGGTGCCGGTTGGGGGAAATGAGCTGTTCATTTTCAATTCGGAACTGCGTTTCCCGATCCCCCTGAAGAAAGGGTTGGGAGGTGTGCTGTTTTATGACGGCGGGAACGTGTACGAACGCATCGGATTCAGCCGGTTCTTCACGGATTACAGCAATACGATCGGCTTCGGCTTGAGGTACGACACCCCGGTGGGGCCAATTCGCATCGACCTTGGACACAATCTGAATCCGGTTACCGGGATCAAGTCAACACAGTTCTTTATTTCCCTGGGGCAGTCCTTTTAAATTCAACAAGCCCTCCGCCCAGTTTGGGTACGGCTGCACCAGGATGCGATTTCATGGCAATTGGAGAGAAGACCTTGAAACTTAAGAAGAATCTTCGACGAGTTTTCGCGGCCGTTCTTGTGCTATTGATGACGGCTGTCATTGCGATTTTTTTCATGGTGCGCAGCCGCTCGTTCCATCGTTACGTTTTGGCCAAATTGATTGAGAGGACTGCGGAAGCCACCGGAGGGAGGGTGGAAATCGGCGATTACACGTTTCAATGGTTTCCTCTTCGTGCCGACATTTATCGCGTCGTGATCCACGGCACGGAGACCGATCCCGCCGCGCCGCTGTTCGCCAGCGATCACCTCGGTGTGGGTTTGAGAATCATTTCCGTGTTCGAGCGTAAAGTGGATCTGACGGAACTGGTCATTGACCATCCGGTGATCCACCTTTTCGTCGACCCGTCCGGCCGCACCAACGTTCCCCAACCACGAGGTTCAGGTGAAGGGCAGACCCCCCTCAATGTTTTTGACTTCGCCATCAAGCACTTCCACCTTCAGGGGGGTGAGTTGTACTGCAACGATCGACAGATGCCGCTGGACGCAGAGCTTCACAATCTCGAGGCGCAAGCCGAATTCGATCCTGTCAAAACTCAATACACCAGCGCGCTCAGTTACCGTCGAGGCCGTCTCCGCCTGAGCGATCTCAATCCGCTGCAGCATGATCTGGAAGCCGGGTTCAATGCCTCCCCTTCCGGACTCAACTTTGATCACATCAAGGTGACCACCATTTCCTCAAGCCTGTCGGCTCAAGCGAGCGTCAGGGATTACAGCAATCCTGCGTTCGAAGCGACCTACCAGGCCACCATCTCGTTGGAAGAACTTAAAACCATTCTTAAAGAGGCCGCTTTGCCGATTGGGGAAGTGTCCGTGAATGGCACGGCGCGGTACCGCTACGCGCCCGGTCAGCCTTGGGTGGAAAGCCTATTTTTGGAAGGTCATTTCAGCAGTCCAGCGCTCGCTCTGCGGATGAAAGAGGTCCATGGCGTGATCCGATCTGCGCGGGGACAATACCGCCTGGAGAAAGGCAATTTCGACGCGACCCATCTGCAGGCAGAGCTTCTCGGAGGTCGCATCACGGGGGATCTTAGGACCCAGGGATTGTCGGGGAATCCTGAATCGTATGCGAGCGGATCCTTTAGCGCCATTTCACTCGAAGGGGTGAGTGCCAGCCTCGGCAGCAAACCGATCGAGGGGATCCCGGTCAGCGGACAGTTGGACGGAAAGGCGGAAGCGACCTGGCGCGGTGTTTTGAAAGGTCTGCGCGCTCGCTCTGATGCCACCATTGCGGGGAGTCCAGCCCCGTCGTCGGCCACCACTTCGAGGGCGTCGACGATCCCTTTGAATGGGACGCTGCACCTCGATTACGATGACGCCCGCAATACCTTGCTTCTGACTCAAACCCGTCTGCACACACCTCACACTACGCTCTTCCTCGATGGCACCGTAAGTGACCACTCGCTCTTGAATCTGGAAGCGAGCACCGACGACCTCCACGAGGTCGATGTTCTTGCGCTCAGTGCTCGGAGAATTACCGCCGGAACGACATCCTCTCTCCGGCTGCTGGGCGTATCGGGGAAAGGAGCGTTTAAAGGGCGAATGGGAGGTTCGATGAAGGAGCCGCGCCTTGTGGGCCAACTGAAGGCGGAAAACTTTCAATACGAGGGATTTTCCGGCCGGGCATTTCGGGCAGACATTGACGCCAGTCCTTCGCAAATCGCTTTTCATCAGGGAGAGCTTGAAACCCGCGCGTCAGGACGCATCCGATTTGATCTGGCGGCCGGACTTCATAATTGGTCTTATGAGCCTTCGGGTCCAGTTACGGGCCGGGTCTCGCTCACCCGGATCTCCATCGCTGAACTTGAAAGTTTCGCCAAACTCGAATATCCCGTCACGGGGTTGTTGACGGGAGAAGTTTCGATTCGCGGCTCGCTGTTGCATCCTGCCGGGCAAGGCTCGGTTCAACTGGTTGAGGCACGCCTGTGGAACCAGCCCGTTCGCAACATATCCCTCCAGTTCCAGGGAACGGGTGAGGCCGTCGATTCAACCATTGCGGTGGGGACGCCGGCGGGCAAAGCCACAGGACGAATTACGTATTACCCTAAAAACCAGGGATATGAGGGAGAAATAAAAGCGCCGGCAGTACGGCTCGATCAGCTGGAGCTGGCGCGCGTACGCAACCTGGAACTCAAGGGAGTGCTGACGGTGTCAGTGAAAGGGAGCGGGACCCTGCAGGCTCCCCAGTTGGAAGCCACGATGGAAATCCCTGAACTTCAATACCGTGACCAGACAATCAGCGGCATCAAGGCTCAGGCAAATATTTCCCGGGAGCGTGCAACGCTGACCCTCGACTCCCGAGTCGCCGAGGCTTACATCAAGGGAAATGGAACCGTCGATCTCAAACAGGGCTATTACACGACCGCTGCATTCGACGCGCGGGATGTCCCCCTGCGTCCCTTCCTCGCCACCTATCTTCCCAACCTGTCCCATGACCTCCAAGGGCAAACGGAAATCCATGGTTCGTTGAAAGGTCCCCTGAAAGACCCCGAGCACATGGAAGCCCATGTTGAAATCCCCACTTTGAGCCTTGGCTATCAAACCCTCCAGGCTCAGAATGCCACACCAATCCACCTTGATTACCAAAAAGGCGTTCTTAGCTTGCAGCGCACCGAGATCAAGGGCTCAGGGATTGATCTGCAACTGCAGGGGACAGTTCCCCTTCCGGGGCCGGGTTCAATCAATGCTTCCGCCCTGGGCACGCTTGATCTCCGTTTGGTGCAGATCTTCGACCCTGAACTGAACGGTTCCGGGGAAGTGAGGGTGGATGTCGCGGTGCGGGGTGACAGAGCTCATCCGGACGTTCAGGGGGGGGTTCGGGTGAATAATGGCGCGATCCAGGTCTCCAATGCCCCGCTGGGACTGGAGAGAGTGAACGGCGACATGACAATTCAGAACAACCGGCTGGAATTCAATCAACTCTCCGGTCAAGTGGGCGGGGGGTCTCTGTCGGCCCAGGGATATGTGATCTACCGTCCGGAGATTCAGTTCCATATCGGCCTTACGGGCAACTCCGTGCGTCTGCGCTATCCGGAGGGGGTCCGCGCCCTGCTGGAGGGAAACCTGGCATTGAGCGGTACTCCCGGCACTTCCGAGCTCAGCGGCCAAGTCGTCGTCGAACGCGTCTCCTTCACGAAGTCGTTTGATCTGGCAACCTTCATGAACCAATTCAGCGGGGAGTCCCCGGCCGCATCCGGTCCCCGATTTGCCAGGCACATGAAATTGAATGTGAGCGTGCAAACTACGGAAGATCTGGGACTGGAGAGCGCGAAACTGAGCGTCCAGGGAGCGGCCAGCCTGCGGGTGCGCGGTTCACTGGCGGATCCTGTTGTTTTGGGCCGGGCGAGTCTTACCGGCGGAGAAGTGTTCTTTCTCGGCAACCGGTATCAGATTCAGAAAGGGTTGGTGGACTTCGCGAACCCCGTTCGCACTTCTCCGGTGATAAACCTGCTGGTGACGACGACGGTGAATCAATACAACCTCAGCCTGAACTTTGTAGGCCCGATCGAACGCTTTCGAACCACCTACACGTCGGATCCGCCGCTTCCCCTCGTGGACATCATCAACTTGCTCGCTTTCGGAAGCACGATATCAACTTCCACGGCCAGCGCCAGCACGCCCACCAGCCTTGGAGCAGAATCCGTTTTGGCTCAAGGCCTGAGCAGCCAGTTCAGCAGCCGGGTTGAAAAATTCGCCGGACTCTCTCACCTTTCGATCAATCCCTCGATTGGCGGAAATCAACGAAATCCCGGGGCCCGGCTCGCGGTCCAGCAGCGGATTACCAAGAATTTGTTGTTTACCTTCGCTACGGATGTCACTTCGACTCAGGGTGAGACGGTTCAGATTGAATACCAGGTCAGTCCCAAATGGTCCGTGTCTGTGGTCCGGAATCAGACCGGAACCATTGCCGTGGACGCCAAGATGCGCAAGAGGTTTTGATGGCATATCTAAGGTGCTGGATTTATCGAAAACGATGCGGGCGCACTGACCCGCGGAGACCTTGATCGAGCGCCGTTCGAATGGAATTGTGGTAAACTATCCCTCCTAAGGATCGATAGATCAGCAATCGTGTTCGGGAAGAAATTCCCGTTTCCTCTGTCAGATTCAGGCCAGAACTGAAGGGACCTTGGACGCTGCGTTTTGTCTCGCGCGATGGGTGAATCCGTTCAACCCCCGCGAGAAGGCATGAAAGTGACAATCTTTACAACAGCTTGGATTTATCCTGCAACCGCATCGTAGGGAACGCCGGGAGTGAAGAGCGGGTCGGCATCGAAAATGCTCGACAGCAAGGACACAGGCGGAATTCATAAATGCGTATTTCACTGAGATTCATTCTGCTTTTGTTCATCGGGGTCACCGTGGTTTCCCTGTTTTTTGCGCGGTCCCAAGTGAAGGTTCAGAAGCGGGGTTTGAGGGCCGATCTGGAAAGGCGTGCCGACGTCCTGGCCGATAGCCTCCAGGAGATCATCGAACCGATGATGCAAAATGACGCCTCCAAGGATCTTCAGCGCGTTTTGGAGAGATTTGGAAACAGGGAGCGCCTCTCCGGCGTGGCCATCTACAGCTTGCAGGGGAAGCCGATTGCGATGACTTCGGGCCTGACCGGAAAACTGAATGGCGTTCCTGACACGGTTGCCCTGGCCATCGCCAAGAACGACGGTTGTGGAGAATTCGTGACGCTCGGGACAACCTACACACACATCTACGCCCTTCCCTTGCATCAAGATGGAACCACAGTGGGAGCGATGGTTCTGTTGCACAATGCCGATTACATCCTCGCGCAGAGCGATGACATCTGGCGTGATGCCTTTGTACGCGTGCTGGTCCAGACGCTGCTGATTTCGTTGATCACCCTGCTGATTGTGCGTTGGAGCGTTGTCAATCCGATTTCGAAGACGGCTCAATGGATGCGGGAGTTGCGCACGCGGGGAAGTCACTCCCCGCTGACCCTGCCGGAGGAGGAGCTGTTCAAACCGCTCATGCGGGAGGCGACTCACCTGGTCCAAAGTCTTTCCGCCGCCCGGGCGGCGGCGGAGGAGGAAGCTCGTCTGCGCGAAGCGTCCGAGTCCCTGTGGACGCCGGAGCGCCTTCGCGTTCATGTTCGCAACCAGCTTCAATCCCGTCCGATGATTGTGGTCTCGAACCGCGAGCCTTACATGCATGTCCACCGCGGCAACACCGTTGAGGTGATCGTTCCGGCGAGCGGGCTGGTCACGGCGCTGGAACCGATCCTGCGTGCCTGCGAGGGTACCTGGATTGCACACGGCTCGGGAGATGCCGATCGCGAGGTGGTCGACGGCCACGACCGGCTTCGTGTGCCGCCGGAAGAACCTCAATACGCGCTGCGCCGGGTGTGGCTCACGCGCGAAGAGGAAGAGGGGTATTACTACGGCTTCGCCAACGAGGGGCTCTGGCCTCTTTGTCACATCGCGCACACCCGTCCCACGTTTCGCAGCTCGGACTGGGAGGATTATCAGGCTGCAAATCAAAAGTTCGCCCGCGCGGTGCTGGACGAAATGAAGGACACCCACGAGCCCTCTCTTCTGATCCAGGACTATCACTTCGCACTTCTCCCCCGGATGGTAAAGAAAGAGCGACCGGACGCCCGGGTGGCCATCTTTTGGCATATTCCCTGGCCGAATCCGCAGGCGTTCAGCATCTGCCCCTGGCAGCGGGAACTCCTGGATGGATTGCTGGGAGCTGATTTAATCGGATTCCACATCCAGTCCCACTGCAACTATTTTTTGGAGACCGTGGACCAGACCATGGAATCGCGGATCGAGTGGGAACACTTCGGCGTGAGCCGGCTCGGCCATATGACCTTCGTCAAGCCGTTTCCGATCAGCGTCGCGTATTCCGAACCGGCCACGCCCCTGCCGGACGTCTTTTCCGGCGATCGGTTTGCTTTGATTAAAGAGCTCGGATTGGAGGCGACCTATCTGGGGGTGGGTGTGGATCGCGTGGATTACACCAAGGGGATTCTGGAACGGCTCCGGGCGGTGGAACGCTTTCTGGACAAATACCCAGCCTACCGTGGCAAGTTTACATTTGTGCAGATCGGGGCCCCGAGCCGGACTCACATTAAACGCTACCATGACCTTCAGGCCGAGGTTGAAGCCGAGGCGGAGCGGATTAACTGGCGCTTCGAGACGAGCCGCTGGAAGCCCGTCGTCTTTCTCAACAAACATCACAGCCATGAAGAGATTGAGCCCTATTACCGGGCGGCCGATGTCTGTCTGGTAACCTCGCTGCACGATGGCATGAATCTGGTGGCCAAGGAATTTGTGGCGGCACGGAACGACGAGCAGGGGGTGCTGATCCTGAGCCAGTTTGCGGGAGCGTCCCGCGAACTTCAGGACGCCCTCGCGGTCAATCCCTATGACACGGAACAACTCGCGGAAGCGATCCGGTTTTCGCTGGAGATGGACCCCCTCGAAAAGATGGCGCGAATGCAACGGATGCGGCGGATCGTCAAGGAGCATAACGTGTATCGCTGGGCGGCAAATCTCATCACGGCACTTTCCGAAATCCGCCTGGAGCCGACGGCGACCGGGAAAGCGGTGCGAGCCGGCCGGGGGTGACCTTTTGAGCCAAGTGGCATCGCCACCGTTAGGCTGGGGAAGATAGAACCGGAGATTCTTGCAGAGACGGAAAGAAAACATGGGTTGGTGAAGGGACGGATCCCTGCGAAAAGACGCTGTGATGGGATGGGCTCGCGCAAACAAAAGCTTGGAACCACGGAAGATCATTCGCTCATGACCCTCCGTCCGGATTTGTCCAGGGAACAGCGTCCCCGCTATCTCTTTGCCGAATGGAAAGGTGTAGTCCGGCGATTGCGGGCGGCGAAGCGGTTTCTCTTGATCATGGACTTTGACGGGACGCTGGTGCCTTTGCGCGCCCGTCCGGAGATTCCCCGCACGGACGACTCGGTCCGGCGTGTCCTGGCTCGCCTGACACAGGATCATCGGGCGACCTTGTACGTTATCAGCGGGCGCCGGCGTGATGACGTGCGCCGGCGTGTGGGAGTTCGCAAGATCCGGTATCTCGGATTGCATGGCTGGGAGGGGAGCGAGGAAGTCTCATCGAATGGCGCCAGCGCAAAGCTCCTGCGCCAAGTGAACAAACAACTCTCCCGCCGCCTGGCTGGCCTTCCTGCCGTCTGGATCGAGGACAAGGAGCATGTGCTCTCGGTGCACTTCCGCGGCTCGAATCCGGCCACGACGCGCCGCGCTCACCGCATTGTCAAGGAATTGATCAAGCCCCTGGAGGGTGAACTGCGCGTCGTAGCGGGCAAGAAGGTGTGGGAAGTGATGCCCCGCGAGATCGAAGGTAAGGGCGAGGCCGTGCGTGCAATCCTGGCGCGCTGCCCGGAAAAAACGCTGCCCATCTGCCTGGGAGATGACGCCACCGATGAGGCGGCGTTCCAGGCATTGAGGCGCGGCATGACGATCCGCGTGGGAGAACATCGCCGCACCCGGGCGCGCTATTACCTGCGCAATCCCGCCGAAGTGAAAGAATTTCTTGAAAGACTGGAGATCGAGATCCCATGAAGACTGCGGAAAATCCCTTCCGATTTGTGACCGCGGCTTATCTGACCCGCATCTGTAACCAGAAGGCGAGCACCCTGGCTGAGCTTTCTCGCGGCCTCGAAGAGTCGAGCGATGCCTCCATCTTTTATCACACCTTTCAGAGCCTGGGCCGCTACCACTTTCTGACCGAGGGATTCTCGAACGATTTCGCACAGTGGGCGCTGGCCTCCTGCAACCGTGCCGAACTCGCCGAAATGCTGGCTTCGCTGGATATCCGGGATTACCTCTCCCTGGCGGAACTCCGCACTGATCTTCGACGGCTGGTCGACAATTATTGCCGGCTCCACCCTCAATTTGCGGAGCAAGGTTCTTTTGAGCCCTTTTACTTCTGCGAAGGGATTGAAGTGATGGTCCCCCTGGACAAAGAGGCGCGGACCCTTGACGAGTTTTGTGAGGGTCTCCGGAACATGAGCAATGCCGCCTTCCAGTATCACTTCATTACCTCGCGGCTTCGTCTGCAACTGCGTACCAACGACTTCTCCCAATGGTTTGAAACGGAACTGGGGCTCCCCGCCCTGGCCAAGCGCGCCAACCAGATCGACATTTATACCAACACGCTGGATAGCGGTCGCGAGAAGCTGCTGTCCCTGGCAGAAAGGGAAATGACCCAATGAGCGCTGCGAGTCCTTCCACTCATGTCATCCGGTTGGATGATTACATGCCCTTGCTGGGGGCCCCTGAAATCTCACAACTGCGCGCCCTCGCCAGCCGCCTTCAAGGGCGGACGATGCAAATGGTGAATTCCACCGCGGTGGGTGGAGGCGTGGCCGAAATCCTGAATCGGGTGGTCCCGATCCTTGAGGAACTGGGGCTCTCCGTGAAGTGGGATGTCATCACCGGTGGGAACGATTTCTGGGAAATCACCAAGGCCTTCCATAACGCCCTGCATGGCGGCCCTTATGACATGCCGCCGGAAAGTTTTGACATCTTCCTGGCTTACAATGAGCAAAACCGTGCGCGCATGCAATTCGAGGCGGAGTTCATCCTGATCCATGACCCTCAACCGGTGGCGCTGGTCGAAGCGCGCCATGACCACTCGGGGCACTGGCTCTGGCGTTGCCACATCGATCTTTCACAACCCAACCCCAAGGTGTGGGAATTTCTGGAGCCTTATGTGGCCCGGTATGACGGGGCGGTGTTCTCGTCCCCTGCCTTTGCCCGCCAGCTTCCCATCCCTCAGTATCTCTCTTATCCGAGCATCGATCCTCTCGCAGAGAAAAACCGCGATCTCGAACCTGAATTCGTTCGCGAGGTCCTGGAACGATTCAACATCGATCCCAAGCGCACCATTCTGACGCAGATCTCACGTTTTGACCGGCTGAAGGACCCCGTCGGGGTGGTCCGCGCCTATCAGATCGTTAAACGTTATTTCGATTGCCAACTGGTCCTGGCGGGAGGGGGCGCGACGGATGACCCTGAAGGAGAGGTCGTTCTCCAGGAAGTGCGTCAAGCCGCCGGGAACGATCAGGACATTCATATTCTCAACCTTCCGCCCTGGAGCGCGATTGAGATTAATGCCCTGCAACGCGGCTCAACCATCCTCATCCAGAAAAGCCTGCGTGAAGGGTTCGGGCTGACCGTTTCGGAGGGCTTGTGGAAGAAGAAACCCATGGTGGCTTCAGCCGTCGGCGGCATTCCTTCCCAGGTCATTCATCAACACACCGGAATGCTGGCACATTCGGTCGAAGGCACGGCGTATCAGATTCGATTTCTATTGTCCAATCCGGCTCTCGCTCAAAGACTGGGCGAGCAAGGCTATGAGCATGTGCGCGAACATTTCCTCATCACAAGTCAGGTCCGGCGCCACCTGACCGCATGTTTGCATCTGATGAATCATGGATAGGGAGGGAAAGGATGGACGCGGGATGGTCTTCGGTGATTACGCGCAGAGGGGTGAATCGATTCAGGATTGACCCCGGGGAAGATCTTCAATTGCTCTGATGACCGAGGTGGCGAGACAGAGGCCCGACGCCCGAGTTCATTACTCCCCCCGCCTATCGTACTTTTTCCTCTTCCGGGATCTCTTCCACAACCGGCGTTCCCGTCTTCCACCACGAAAGCAGCCTTCTCCCCCAGTCATCCAGGAACGTGTAGACGACCGGGACGATGATCAGGGTCAGAAGCGTGGACGTGATGAGGCCCCCGATGACGGCGCGCGCCATGGGTGCCCGCATTTCCGATCCGGCCCCGATTTCAAATGCCAGCGGCAGCATGCCGAAAATCATCGCCAGCGTGGTCATGAGGATCGGGCGCAGCCGGATCTTGGCGGCGGCAACCAGCGCCTGTCCCCGCTCCATTCCTTCACGCCGCAGACGATTGGCGTAATCCACCAGCAAGATGGCGTTCTTGGTCACCAGGCCCATCAGCATGATCACGCCGATCATGGACATGATGTTGAGCGTGTCGCGGCTGAGCCACAAAAGGACCGCGACTCCGAGCAGGGACAGCGGCAAGGAGAGCATGATGGCCAGCGGGTGAAAGAAACTCCGGAACTGCGAGGCCAGGATCGCGTAGATGAAGATGACCGCAAGGATCATGGCGCGGTTGATGTAATAGAAAGTCTCGCGCATGTCCTCCGCCTGGCCAGTGTAATTGACCTGGACGCCGGCAGGGAGTTGGATCCCGCCGTTCAGGCCGCGCAGTTCATCCACCACATCACCCAGCGGACGATCCTGTGTGGAGGCCATCACCCGGACCTCGCGCATGAGGTCGCGGCGCCGGATCAGGGACGGGGCTTCAGATTCTTCCAGCTGTGCCACCAGGGAGAGGGGAACCATGGATCCCGTTGTCGGAAGAGCCGTCATCACCGGTACGGAAATGTCGGCTAGATCCTCACGCAAGCGTCGCTGGTCCTCCTCCAGCCGGACCCGGACATCGTAGGCATCCCCGTCCGCGTCCTGATACTGCGAGACCACTTCGCCGGCCACCAGCCCGCGCACGATGGAGGCGACGGTCCCGAGGTCAAGTCCGAGGTCGGAAGCGGCCTTGCGGTCCACCTGAATACGGATTTCCGGCCTTGGATCTTCGCGGCTGGTATCCACATCCGTTGTTCCCCGCACGCTTCGGGCGCGATCCATGATTTGGGCGGCGACCGAGTTCAGTTTATCGAGGTCCGTTCCCCGCACGCTGATCTGGATGGGTCGGGCCTCGCCCATCTGCTCAGCCTCTTCCACGCTGGATCGGAGGACCGGCCAGCGCGCAAGTTCTACACGCAATGCCTGCCGCAATTGCAGGTCGCTCAACTTGCGCTGCCGTTTGGGAGTCAGTTTGACGTAGACATTCCCTTCATTCACGGGGGTCGTTCCGCCGGCGCCAATCGTGACGAAGGAGTAAGCAATACCTGCCTGACGGCGGAGCATTTCGGTCATGCGGCGCCCCACCGCCGTGGTTTCACGCAGCGTGGTGCCGGGAGGCATCTTGAAGGAAATTTGAAATTCCTCGCGGTCATAGTCCGGGAAGAAAGCACTGCCCACCCGCCCAAAGAAGAAGACACTCGCCACCACCGAAAGCGCACCCATCCCCACCACCGCCAGACGATGCTTGAGAGCCCAGGAAAGACCTCCTCCCAGGACTTGCTGCAGCGATTCCACTTTCCGGTTCATTTTTTCGAGCTGGCGGCTGAGCCATCCTCTCCGGCGGCCGGTCTCGATGGCCGGATCGTACCAACGGGAGGACAACATGGGATCGAGGGTGAAGGAAATGAAGAGAGAAACCAGGACGGCAAAGCCCACCGTCATTCCGAACTGGTAGAAGAAACGTCCGACAATGCCGCCCATGAAGGCCACGGGCACAAAGACGGCAAGAATGGTGAAGGTGGTCGCCATCACTGCAAGGCCGATCTCTGTGGTCGCTTCAGCCGCCGCGGTCATGTGGTCGGTGCCGCCCTCCATGTGCCGCACGATGTTTTCGCGGACAACGATCGCATCGTCAATCAGCATTCCGATGGCTAAGGACAGACCCATCAGCGTGAGGACATTCAGGGTGAATCCCAGCGCCCGCATGATGATGAAGGCGCTGATCACCGACACGGGGAGGGTCAACCCGGTGATGACCGTGCTCCGCCAGCTGTTCAGGAAAACGAAAACGACCAACACGGTCAGGATCGCACCGAGAATCAGCGTCGTGCGTACATCCTCGACCGCATCCCGAATGAAAATCGAGTTGTCGCGGACCACGCGCAGTTCAACGCCTTTGGGCATCTCGGATTGCAGTTGGTGAAGGCCCTCCTTGACGTGATCGGCGACATCCACGGTGTTGGCCCCGGTTTGCTTCTGAATTTCGAGCGCCAGGGCGGGCTCCCCGTCCAGAAGCGAAAAGCTGCGCTGCTCTTCTATCCCATCCTCGACTTTCGCGATCGCGGAAAGCGGGATCGGATAACCGTTGCGCTCGGAAATAATGAGGGGTTTGAAATCACGCGGCTCTTTGGCCCGTCCGGCCACCCGGACCAACGACTCGCGGATCCCCTGATCCAGTTTGCCCGCGGGGACATCCAGGTTTTCCCGCCGCAAGGCTTCAAGGACCTCAGGGTAGCTCAGTCCAAAGGATTTCATCTTGTCGCGGTCCACAAGAATTTGAATCTCCCGGCGGGCCGCGCCCACCAGGCGAATCTGTCCCACCCCGGAGACGTTTTCCAGCCTCCGTTTCAACACCTTTTCGGAGAGGGTCGTCAGGGCCTTCGCATCCAGGTTCGGCGAAAGGACCGCCACCGACAGAATGGGCAATTCCTCCATGCGAAGCTGCTGGATCACCGGCTCCTTGACCTCGCGAGGGAACAGGCTGCGAACTCCGTTAATTTTATTCTGGATCTCCTGAAGGGAGGTCACGATGTTGGTTCCTAACTGGAACTCAACGACGACGCTGGAGAATCCCTCGGTGGTGGTGGAATTGATGTGACGGATTCCGCTGATCGGGTTGACGGCCTCTTCGATGCGCTTGGTGACTTCGGTCTCCACCGTCTCGGGTGCAACCCCGGGATACTGGGTATTGACGCTGACCACCGGGATATCGACGTTTGGAAAAAGATCGATCTTCAACTCCGTATACGAGAAGATTCCAATGACGACGAGGGCAACGACCATCATCGTGGCGAAGACTGGCTGTTTGATGGAGAGATTGGAGAGAAACATGTTAGCCTTTTCCTGCTGGGTTGGTTCCCGGTGATACAGAAATCAGAAGTCGGAGAAGAGGTGAAAGGGAATAGGTGATAGGTAGTAGGGGTTAAGGCTTCAAGCCCAATCGCAGATACAAAGACCTGAAAAATCCGATAGTATCTCTAAACTGAATACACACGGCATTTGATCCGCAGTGTCTATTGCCTATCACCAATTACCTACCACCTATTCCCTATCACCTCCCAGCCTACTTCTTCCCCGCCGCAATCCGCACGCCTTCCGCCAGTTCCAAATTCTGTTCCACAACCACCCGTTCTCCCGGCTTGAGACCCTGCGCCACCTCGATGGTGTTGGATTGTTCGAGCCCGAGGCGGACTTCACGCTTTCGCGCCTGGTCCTGCTCGACAATGTAGACGAAGGGAGGCTCACCGGTGCGGCGCCAGATCGCATCGGCGGGCACGACCAGCGCATTGAGTTTCTTGCCCACCACGATCCGCCCCTTGGCAAACATCCCTGCCTTGAGTTTTCCGGAGGGATTGGGGACCGCAGCTCGAACGGGAAGGGAGCGGTTTTGAGTTTGAACCCCGGAGCTGATGGTCAGGAGGGTGGCCGTGAACTCCTCGCCGGGGAACGCCGCGACTCCAAATCGGATCACCTGTCCTTTCGCGATGCGCCCAATGTCAGAGGAGGCGACCAGGGATTCAAGCTCCAACCGCTGGTTGTCGACCAGCCGATAGACGATCGCCATCACGTCGACATAGCTGCCCGGATTCCACGGCTTGCGTTCCACCGTTCCGGCGATGGGAGAGATAATGCGGCAATCATTGAGGTGTTTCTGCGCCATCTGGAGCGACTGCTTTGCCTGCTCGACTTGTGCCTCTCCCAGCTTGACCTGGGCGTGTGCATCCCGGCTTGCCATTTGCGCCGCCAGCAAATCCTTGTCGGTGATGCCGCCGGAACGCAGCAGGTTCTGGGCGCGCTCCTGCTCTGTTTTCGCATGCTCTTCCGCCACGTGCATGCGATCCAATGCAGCCTGGGCGACCTCGAGGTTGGCGTGGGCCTGTCCCACCGAAAGGCGGGCGTTGGCGTCGTCGAGTTGGGCCAGCAATTCGCCCTGGCTGACGGCATCCCCCTCCTGTTTCCGCAGGGCGATGATACGTCCCGCAAATTCGGTCTTCACGTCCACGGCAACCGAAGAAACCAGGGATCCGGTTACATCAACGAATTCCTCGAGGGCGCGCGGTTCCAGTTGGATCGTCTTCACATTCAACGCCGTAGCTGCCGCCGGTTTGGGATCTTGTTTGGAGCAGCCGGGAACAAAGATCAACAACAGGGCGAATAGGCTTCCGCAAAATCGGCATGCCCGGGGGCGCCAAATCCAGGGCGTCCCGGTCCCTGCGCGCGCCGCACCCTGGTATTGACGACTGAACGTTTTACTGGCTCGATTTTGCATCAGTGGCCTCTTGTGGTTCCACGGGATCCTGACCCATGACGAAACGGAGCAGTGCCCGGGCGAGGGTGTGATCGTAAAGCCCCTGCAGAAGGGTTTGGCGCGCCAGGACCAGCGCGAGCTGGGAATCAAAGACATCGAGCGTGGTGGCAGCCCCGTATTTGTAATTATTCTGCATCATCTCCAGGACCCGTTCCGCTTGCTGGACGTTCAGGCGCGCGGCCTCGATGGTCTTAGCCGCCCGTTCCAAATCGTCCAGGGCGGTCTGCGCCTCCAGCCGGACGACATCCTCCTGCGCTGTCCGGGTGAGGCGTGCAATTCGCTGCTGGGCCAGGGCTTGCTCTACCAGTCCAGACCGCCTGCCGCCGTCATATACTGGAAGCGTGAAATTGAATGAAAAATTCCAGCGGGTGAAGTCCCGGTTAGTCAGATTCGAAGGATCGCGAGCCTGCAAGCCATAAGACCCATTGAAATCGAGACGGAGTCCGCTTTCTGCATGCGCCAGACGAAGCGCCATCTCAGATTCCTGCTCGTTGATTTTCAGCCTCTTCAGCTCCGGCCTTTTGGCCATGGCGTCCTGGACGATGGCTTGGACATCCAAGCGGGTCCAGGGTATGAAGATCAACTGGCCGTTTGCCTGGGTGGGGAAGTCCACCGGCCGCACTAGCAGGTTATTCAGGACTGACCGCGCTTGACGAACGGCGTTCTCCGCCCGGATGAGATCGGGTTGGGCGTTGGCCAAACTTACCTGGGACCGCAGCACATCCACTTCCGTGGCGACTCCTGCTTGATAGCGGCTGCGTGCCAGCTGGAGTTGGCGTTCGCGTTGTTGGATGGTCTCGCGGCTCACCCCGAGCCGGTCCTCTGCCAGGAGGAGGTCATAAAAGGCCCGGATCGTGCGCAGCCGGATGTCTTGTTCGGCTCGAACCTGGTCCGTAGCGACCCCATCGTTTTCCAGGCCGGCCAGTTTGAGCGCTGTCCCCACCTTTCCCGAGGTGTACAGCGGCTGGGAAATCCCGATGCTGTAATCAAACAGGTTGGACCCTCGCGGGACCAGGCCTTCCCGGATGTCGGGCGGGATCGCATCAAAACTCGAGGCGTTCAAGAAGGACGGGTCGCGCAGCCGCAGTGCATTGGAATAAATCGTAATCTGGGGCAGGGCTTGAGCCCGGACCTCCCGTACACGACCTTTCATGGCGTCCACCTGGGCGCGCGCGATCAAGGCCTGCGGGTTACGCTCCAGAGCCAGGGCCACCGCCTCTTGCAGGGTGAGCGCCCGTTGCTCTTCCGGGACGGACGCGAATCCCGCCACGCCCCCCCAAACAATGATGAGGACAAGAAGTATTCCCTGGAGAGTCTTGTATCTTTTTCGTCGCATCGAGACTACCGCCCGGTAGGTTTGCCGGTACAACCCCGGAGGAGTAAATCCACCTGGCGCTGGGCGTGCGAGCGATCGAGGGTGGGTTTGCCCGTGATGAGAAAGTCCATGATGTGGAGCGCGGCGATTCCGCCCAAAGCCTCGGCAATTTCCGTGGGCCGCCCATGCAATTCGCCATTCTTGATGCCTTCGCGGACGATCTCTTGCATCAATCGCTGGTCGAATTGGCCCAGCTCGATAATGTCAATCGGGGGAGTGCCCTTCTCGGCTGCAAACATCATCCTGAATCCCAGCCGAATCAACTGTGGGCTCTTGCGGGTAAAGGTGAACATGGCGTCCAGCACGTTGACGATCCTTTGTTCGGCGCCCTTGCCTCGTCCCGAGGCCCGCAGGAGCGCCTTGCGATACTCGTTCGAGGCATCGAGAATCAACTCCTGGTAGAGCTGCTCCTTGCTGCCAAAATGGTAATACAGGACAGGTTTGGTAATTCCCGCCGCCGCGCAGATTTCACGCGTCGAGGTGGCGGCATAGCCCTGTTGGGCGAAGAGCGCCGTGGCGGCCGCATGAATCGCCTGCCGGGTGGTGCCGTTGCGGGGGTGTGTGCGCTCATTCTGCATACCGACCGGTAAGTATATAAAGTCAGGCAATATTGTCAAGGAAATTGTGATCCGGGAGAGCGCGAGGATGGACTTCCGAAGCTCAGGTAAATCCATCAATCCGCCGCGGTTTGGTGGCGGTGATGGTTGGTTTGGTAGCCCCGCCACGTTGTCGTGGCGGGGGCCTTTGTGCGCGGGATGCAAAGAACCAGGGTTTATGACGCACGGCAGGCAAAAGCCCCCGCCGGCAAAGAACGCAGGCGGGGCTACCAAAGCATTAGAGTGAAGTGAAGTATGGGTAGCCCCGCCACGTTGTTGTGGCGGGGGGCCTTTGTGCGCGGGATGCAAAGAACCAGGTTTTATGACGCACGGCAGGCAAAAGCCCCCGCCGGCAAAGAACGCAGGCGGGGCTACCAAACCATCGGAGCGAAGGAAGTGTGGGTAGCCTCGGCATGTTGCTGAAGAGTGCGCTTACTTGAGTTCAACATCGATCAGGTGGACTGCCGTTTTTCCCGCGTTGACGGCCGAATGGGTCGAGGGACCCGAAAAGGTGGCGGTGTCTTTCTTGAACTGAAGGGTTTCTTTCTTGCCGTCCTTGTCCGTGATCTCGGCGGTGCCATCAGTCAGGGCCACGGTAACATGGTCTCCATGGGTATGTGAGGCCATGCTTGCTCCCGGGGCGGAGCTGCCTTCAAACACACGGACATAGGCATTATCCAGCACCTGCTTGTAGGGGGCGGGTATGGCGGGATTTCGGCCTTTTCCCGCAGCAGGCGCGGGTTGCTTGAACTCGATGATGATCGCATGCACCGTGGTCTTGCCAATATTTTCAGAGGCGTGGGTGCCAGCGGGCGAGAACATCACCGAGCCGCGTTTTGAATCGGCGGGGGATTGAGTGGATTTGCCATCCGAATTCGTCCATTTGATGGTCCCCGGTTCGAGCATCACGACGAGGTTGTCGGGATGGGAGTGCTTCGGGGCGCTTGCTCCGGGTGCGACCTTTACGTCCAGTATTCGGACGCGGGCATTCTCGGAGATGACCTTGTAGAAGCCACCGGCCACCTTGACCGGATCTTGAGCCAACGAGGGGGAGACCATTGCCGACAGGATGCAGACAACCGCAATGGGCCACTTGAGAGCGGGAAGTTTCATGCGAACCATGCTTTCCTCCTATTGAGATTGTTGAAATGAGGGTTGATAGGTCTCTTGCAAAGACCTCTTCTGCGAAGCACAAACGAGCGCGTTGCACCTTCGACCTTGAGGGGACGAGCTGCCCGGGTCAGCTCAAGTTTTTGTTGAATTGGCTTGTTGGAACTTGACGAAGGCTACCGCAGACCCAGGCTCAAGTCAAGCCATCCACGTTATATCCACGTTTCAGGAAAGACGCGGTGAATCGGTGCCATCCGCGCGGGCTGCCCAGGTCGATCAGGGGAGATGTTCCAGGTCGTCGAGGTCTTTGTGCCTGCCGGCCGCCTGTTTGTTCCTTTTGAGGTGGGTCAGATCGATCAGATTCACCTCCACGTCGTCCCATTGATCCACGACCCGGGAGGCATAACACTCTTCAAAGGTGACTCCGGAAATCCCGGTGAGGATCTCAATCCGGATGGGCGGAAGACCCATGCGGACGATTTGATTCTCTTTGAGAAAGACATCAGTGGAAAGGGAGGGGAGATTGAAACCAAATTCTTTGAGAGCAGCAACGACTCGTTCAGCATTTGGCGGATTCGTGGCGATCCACACATCCAAATCGGCCGTGGCTCGCGGATAGCCGTGAAAGGCCACGGCGTAGCCGCCAATGAGGAGGTACTCAACGCGATGAAAGTTGAATAATTTCAAGAACTCTCTGAAGTCGGGTGGAAGACTGATGGTCGCCATAATTGAGTCGTCGGAAGCTCTCGACCGCAAGCAGGCGTTCCTGGGCAGACTGGGCTTGCCAAAATGCTCTGTCGTTTGACCCGTCATCCCGGGGCACAACCGTCACTGCGGTCCTGTCCAGCTTAAATGAATTGAACGTGGTCATGATCCCTCATGTTATCACAAAACCCTGGAGCAAGGAGTTCTGGAAAAGAATGCATTTTCTGCGTCGAGGGTCAGGGTTCAATCGCCGCGGGGGCGCGAAAGGGCCTGGAGGAGCGCGTCGACATCCAGGGCGCGCATTGCATCGACCGCCGATTCCCAGGCCCCTTCATGACAGAGCCCGCTCAGGGCGGCGCGCTCGTATCCCTTTAACGCCGCCTCCACACACGCGTCGCGCACCCCTTCGATGAGTCGCCGTTTTTCATGTTTGGAAAGTTCTGCGGTCATTCAGGACCTCATGGTTTGTAAATCATCCGGGAGGGACCATGGTATCACATCGTGGCACGAGGCAATGAACGAGAATCCGCTTCGTCCCGACAGCAGATCTTCACTTTTCGCTATACGAACCTCTGAAAAAATACGGTACACTGTCCAGCCACGCGTGCAATCAGGCGATTGAACTGCGGAATCCAGCCGCCATCCTCGTGCGGCCCTTCGGGGAAAGGCCATTTTCGCTGCTCCCGGATCGGACCGGACCGTGTGTCGCGCTGGATTAGGGCCGGTTGCCGCGTCAGCGCGCGCCGACGACCAACTCACAAATTCTCTTGAGGAGCGTTCTTCTGATGTTGCTGCGTTTCAATAGGAATACAGTTCGGGTCTCTGCTTTGGTGGTGGCCATATTATCCCTCTTGACGGGAAGCCTGTGCACCTCCCTTGTTGTCACCCCCAGCCTCTTTTCAGGAATGAAATGGCGCCTGATCGGCCCGCACCGCGGCGGGCGCGTTTTGGCCGTCGCTGGCGTTCGCGGGCAGCCTAACACATTTTACTTCGGGGCGGTCGGGGGTGGCGTGTGGAAAAGCACCAACAAGGGGGAGGTGTGGACGCCTATCTTCGACGGTGTGCCTATCGCTTCCATCGGCGCGCTTGCCCTTGCACCCTCCAACCCCGACATTATCTTTGTGGGCACGGGCGAAGCGGATATGCGCTCCGACATCTCCTTTGGGGATGGCGTTTACAAATCCACGGATGGCGGTCGTACCTGGAAGCATGTCGGCCTGAGAGACAGCCGTCATATTGGCCGCATCCTGATCGACCCAAAGAATCCGGATATCGTCCTTGTTGCGGCCCTCGGCCACGCTTATGGTCCCAACAGCGAGCGCGGCGTGTTCCGGTCCACGGATGGGGGCGAGACGTGGCAGAAGGTCCTCTACAAGAACGACGATACCGGAGCGGTCGACCTGTGTTTTGATCCCGTCAATTCTTCCATTGTGTATGCGGCTCTGTGGCAGACGCGTCGTCCTCCCTGGAGCGTTTATCCGCCGACCAATGGTCCGGGCAGTGGTCTATACAAATCCGCCGATGGCGGCATCTCGTGGAACCAACTCACCGGCCACGGGCTTCCTGCTGAACCGTGGGGGCGGGTCGGGGTCGTGGTGGTCCCGCCTCGCGGGAACAGCCAACGTGTTTATGCGCTGATTGATGCCGCGGAAGGTGGGCTCTATCGGTCAGACGACGCGGGCGAGACCTGGTCGCGAGTGGGAACGGATGCGCGCATCCGGGGCCGCGCCTGGTACTTCAGCGGAATAACCGTGGATCCGCACAATCCCGATATTGTCTATGTGCCGAATGTGGCTCTCTATCGCTCCACGGACGGCGGCCATAAGTTCGAAGCGATCAAAGGGGCACCCGGCGGCGACGACTATCACGACCTGTGGATCGATCCTGACGATTCCAACCGGATGATCGTGGGGAGCGATCAGGGCGCCGTGATCAGCGTCGACGGGGGCAAGACGTGGAGTTCTTGGTTCAATCAGCCCACCGCGCAGTTCTATCACGTCGCCACCGATAACCAGTTCCCGTATCAGATTTATGGGGCGCAACAGGACAGCGGCACGGTGGGGATCTGGAGCCGCAGCAATTATGGAAAGATCACCTATCGGGAGTGGACCTCCGTCGCCGGAGGGGAAAGCGGCTACATCGTCCCCGATCCCGTCGACCCGAACATTGTTTACGGCGGCAACACCGGCGGTCGCGTGTATCGCTGGAATAGACTGACGGGACAATCCCAGGATATTTCTCCCATGCCAATTAGGGATTGGGACGCCGATCCGGCGAAAGAAAAATACAGATTCACGTGGACGTCGCCAATGATTTTTTCACCCCAGGATCCCCACACCCTTTACTTCGGCTCCCAGTTCGTGCTCCGGACAACGGACGAAGGCCGAAGCTGGAAGGAAATCAGCCCTGATTTGTCCCGCCGGGAAGAGACCCAGAATCATGGAGTCGTGTACACCATCGCACCATCGCCACTGAAGGCCGGAGAGATCTGGGCGGGAACGGATGACGGAGTGATTCACCTGACTCGCGACGGAGGGAAGGCTTGGGAGAATGTGACTCCCCCGGCGCTTCCGTCATGGAGCAAGATCAGCCTGATTGAGGCCTCTCCGCATAATGCCGGGACCGCGTATGCCGCCATCGATCGTCATCGGCTCGATGATTACAGTCCCTACATTTACCGGACTCATGACTATGGCAAGACTTGGACTCAGATCACGGACGGCATCCAGGCGCCTGCTTTTGTACGCGCCGTGCGGGAAGACCCGGTGCAAAAGGGACTCTTATTTGCCGGTACAGAAACCGGGGCCTATGTCTCCTTTGATGACGGCGGGCACTGGCAGCCGCTGCAATTGAATCTACCGGTCTCGCCGATACATGATCTGGTCGTCCATGGAGACGACCTGGTGGTGGCGACTCACGGGCGTTCCTTCTGGGTGCTTGACGACATCACGCCGTTGCGACAACTCAATGCCGATATCTCGAATTCTGAGGCGCACCTTTTCAGCCCGGCGGTTGCGATGCGCGTGCGGCCCAATGTGAGCGATGAAACACCTTTGCCCCCGGAATTTCCAGCCGGACAGAATCCCCCCACGGGGGCAATCATCGACTATTACCTGAAATCGGTTCCGGCAGGCGACCTTTTACTGGAGATCCTCGACCGCGACGGAAAGCTTGTGGTGCAGACGTCCTCGTCTGCACCTTCGGTCAGCAGGTCTGAGCCGCCACCTGCATTCACCAGCGACTGGCTGCGTCCGCGAGAGCCGCTTTGGAAAGAGCCGGGCATGCATCGCTTCATCTGGAACCTCCGATACCCCAAGCCGCCCGCCCTTCGGCACAACTACACCATTGCGGCGGTTTCAGGGGAAGATACACCGGCGTTGCCGCTGGGACCGCAGGTCCTGCCTGGCGAATACAAGGTCAGACTCACTGTGGACGGGCATTCTTATACTCAATCCCTGATTGTAAAGATGGATCCGCGCGTGACCACCTCCGCCGCCGCTCTGGCGAGGCAATTCGATTTGGAGATGAAGATCTCCGATGCCATGGCGCAGGATTACGCGACGCTCATGGCGGTCCGTGATCTATGGAAGCAGATGGGTACAATTCGCGGACACCGGACCGAGGATCCCAAGACAACACTCTCCGCCGTGGTGGAGCTCGAAAGGAAGGTTTCATCCCTTGAACCCCGGGAGCCTTCTCCGCCAGGTACAGGCAACCATCTCTCCCGGATCAATGCATTTCTTGCCACATTGATGGAGGTTATAGACACCGCCGACCGGCTACCGACTGAACAGGCCCAGCGGACCTACAGTGATTTCCGCCAGAAGCTGGACGCCCAACTCGCTTTGTGGAAGGAAATCAGGGAAAAGGACCTGCCGGCTGTGAACGAAGTTCTGCGGAAGAACAAGATAGAGGAACTCCATCTTGGAACAAACTGACAAAGGGCGCAACAGGGACTGACACCTATTCGCTCGACCTCTTTGAAAGTTTCTCAAATCCGGGTGTCTGTCCCCATCCTGAACAAGGCTAATTCGGGGGTGGCGGGTGCCGCAGGTATGCGTTCTGTGCATGCCTGCGAAGAGAGGTTCCCGAAGCCGCTGCTCGCTGGACACCGCGGCTAACAGAATCCACATCGATTCCATGGATGCCCTGTTGATACTGGCCGACGCAGGCATGCACAGAACGCATGCCTGCGGCACCCCGCATTCTCAGAAAAGGACTGGGGCAGTCGCGAATTTCCCGGAGCCAATTCCCTTTCGACTCAATCTTGATTTTTGCTGGTGCATTTTGATGTGTGCTTGTAGCCTCGCCAAGGCATCTAATCACGTGAATTTCAAAATATCGGGTGATTCATTTCACACAGGAGCCATTGCATCATGAAGGAAATTCACCGAGAATGTGCCTGGAGGGACAGAGAGACTGTGGTCAAACAAGAAGGACTTATGAATAGATTCAGGACGAACCTATGTTTGGTCTGGGTGATCCCTGCCTTGTGGCTGATTATGCCGGTTGGCGTGAAAATGCAGGCCGCACAGCCCGCGGCATCTCAACAGAGGGTTGCATATCAATTGGACCCCTCCCGCAGCCGCTTCGAGGTGCGGACCTCCTCGGGCGGGGTGTTCCGGGCCTTCGGACATGACCACACCATCGCGGTCAAGGACTTCAGCGGGACTGCTGAGATTTCGCCGGCTGCCCTGGATCAGAGCTCTTTGAAGTTGAAAGTCAAAGCAAGCTCGCTTTCCCTCAGTGATCCTGAGGTCAATGATAAAGACCGGAAGGAGATCGAGGGCACGATGCGATCTCAGGTTCTCGAAGTGGATCGGTATCCGGAGATCCTATTTACAGGCACCCATGTCACTGCCCGTAAAATCTCAGAGAACGAGTACGAGGCGAAGATCGAGGGAGATTTGCAATTACATGGCGTGACCCGGCATGAGGTCATCCCCGCGCACCTCGTCATTCACGAAAATGAACTGCGCGCAAAGGGCGAGTTCATCCTCAAACAATCCGACTATGCGATTAAGCCGGTGTCCGCGGGTGGGGGCACTGTCAAAGTGAAGAACGAAGTAAAGTTCTCGTTTGAGATTATCGGTGTCCATCGCCCCTAGCGTGAGACTTCCAAGGGGTCCCGTCTTTCATGATGCGAAATACCTCAAAGCGGACCCGGTTACGATGGCCCCAACCCATCGGCAGCCCGGTCCTCGACAGTTTGAAGCCGGTGATCGAGGACTCGCGCGACGTCCACACCGATCTGACCAGGATTGTGGAACACGCGGGCTGGATGGCTTACGAGGAACTTCCAATTCCTGATTTCCAACTGCCCTTTGGAATCGGGCATGATACGGACGAAGCCATCGACTTCGGAATGGTTTCGACCTGCATCAATTTCGCGTTTACCGATTTTTCCACGCACGAAATGTTCCAGGTGGAGTATGCCGGGGGTCATTGGTCCGATTCGGATGCCATGTTCGCGTGCATTAAACGCGCCCTCGATGAAGGGATCCCTTTCCTGGAGGGAAAGTATCTGAAGGAGATCACTCTCGCGGATTTGCAGCAGGTCTTTCGAGGTAATATCGAAATGCCGATGCTCCGGGAGAGGGTGGACATCCTTCGTGAGGTCGGGGAAACCCTGACGACACGCTATGACGGGCACTTTTACAATTTCATTCGAGCGGCCTCACCCCGACTCTACGATCAGGGCAACGGGTTGATCGACAAGCTCGTAAAGGAGTTTCCACGGTTCAACGATATCAGCCTTTTCAACGGTCAGGAAATCAAGTTCTATAAGCTGGCCCAGTTGGGCATTTGGGTTATTTACCGGGCGCTCCAGCCCTCCGGCGGAATGCACTTGGAGGATGCGCCAAAGATGACGGCGTTCGCCGACTACATCGTGCCTGTGGCTCTGCGGGTGATGGAAATCGTGCGGTATTCTCCGGCCCTGGAGAAGGCAATAAAAAGTTTTGAGGTCATTCCGCGCGACAGCCCGCAGGAAATCGAAATTCGTGCCCACAGCCTTTATGCCACGGCGCTGTTGTGCGAAGAAATCAACAAGCTGCGCCCCGCCAACAAGCAAGTGATTATCCCCCAGATTGACGCCCGCCTGTGGACGCATTACCACACCACGCACTGGCCGCACCATTTGACTCGTACGATCATGTACTGATTATTGATGCGCGTATCCCCTTCCGCAATTCTGATCGCGAGTCTTGTCGAATCAGGAAAAGGGACTGTCCCTAGGGACAGTCCCTTTGAGATTCGGGCAATCCTGACCCGCTTAATCCCCAATTTGCACGAGCCGGAATCAAGAACCAAAAGAATTAGGAAACCAGGGAATGAGGAGGCGACAAGGGATCCGTCATCTCCGCAGGAAGGACAATGTGTTTGAATCCCGGGTTATCACTTTTATGGCCCTTTTGGAGTGCGGCAGCTTGCTGCCGCTTTCACAGCGTGAAGCAAAGCACAGGAAAAGGGACTGTCCCTAGGGACAGTCCCTTTGAGATTAGGGACAGTCCCTTTGAGATTCGGGCAATCCTGACCCGCTTAATCCCCAATTTGCACGAGCTGAAATCAAAAACCCATTGAATTAGGAAACCAGGGAATGAGGAGGCGACAAGGGATCCGTCATCTCCGCAGGAGGGACAATGAGTTTGAATCCCGGGTTATTATTTTCATAGCCCTTTTGGAGTGCGGCAGCTTGCTGCCGCTTTCACAGCGTAAAGCAAAGCTCAAGCGAGCTTGCGCACTCCAAAGGCGTTCCCGGAAAAGGTGAGGTGGACGGGAAAGGCGTAGTAGAATATTCAAAAAGACAAAGCGGATGATCCACGGAGAACAAAGCCATGTTTTCTTCAAAGATCTTTCTGGCCGGAAAGTGGCAGGAGACAAAGGACACCCTGGAAGTGCGCGCCCCCTTCAATGGGGAACTGGTGGGCACCTGCGGGCGGGCCTCCGCCGTCGAGATCGACGCGGCGATCACGGAATCGGAGCGCGGATTCAAGGTCATGAAATCGCTCCCCTCCTACCAGCGGGCAGCGATCTGCTCCCGTGTGGCTGCCGCCTTAAGGTCCCGCAAGGAAGAGCTTGCGAAAACCCTGGCGATGGAAGCGGGCAAACCCATCAAACAAGCGCGGGTGGAATTGGAGCGTGCCATCTTCATTTGGGCGGTTGCCGGCGAGGAGGCCAAGCGGATCGGAGGGGAGGTTCTCCCGCTTGATTGGATGGAGATCGGGACCCAGCGCACGGGCATCTTGCGAAGGTTTCCCATCGGCCCCGTGGCAGCGATCACTCCATTTAATTTTCCGCTGCATTTGGTGTCCCACAAGATTGCCCCCGCCCTGGCTGCAGGGAATTCCGTCGCCCTCAAACCGGCTTCTCAGACTCCGTTGAGTGCGCTCAACCTCGCCTCCGTGCTCGCTGAAACGGAGATGCCGCCGGCGGCGTTGAGCATCCTGCCCTGTACGGCCGCCGTGGCCGAAGCCCTGGTAACGGACGAACGGACCAAGCTCTTTACATTCACGGGCAGCCCCGCGGTCGGATGGGCGCTGAAGGCAAAAGCGGGGAAGAAGAAGGTGACCTTGGAACTGGGCGGCAACGCCGGGGTGGTGGTGCACAATGATGCTGATCTCGACTTTGCGTCCACACGAATTGTCACGGGAGGCTTTCTTTATGCCGGCCAGAGCTGCATTTCCGTGCAGCGGGTCTTTGTTCAAAAACAGGTGCACGACGACTTCCTCGAGCGCCTGCTCACAAAGACCAAGCGATTAAAGGTGGGGGATCCCCTTGATGAGTCGACCGACGTCGGGCCGATGATCCATGAAAGCGAGGCCGCCCGGGTGGAGAGCTGGTTGTGCGAAGCGGTCGATGGCGGTTCGACCTTGCTGTGCGGAGGAGGGCGCAGCGGGACCGTGCTCGAACCGACGATTCTCCTGAACACGAAACCTGAGATGAAGGTGAATTGCCAGGAAATCTTCGCGCCCGTTGTTACGGTGACCCCCTACGACACCTTTGACGAGGCCCTGCAGGCGATCAATCAGTCGCGCTACGGGCTCCAGGCCGGTCTCTTTACGCGCGATCTACACTCCGTTTTTCACGCCTATGAGGAACTTGAGGTGGGCGGAGTCATCGCAGGGGATATTCCGACCTGGCGGGTCGATCATATGCCCTACGGCGGGGTCAAGGATTCGGGATTCGGCCGGGAAGGTCTCCGTTTTGCTATTGAAGAAATGACCGAACCGAAATTGCTGGTGCTGAATCTGAATGTGAGATAGCAGGGTCAGTCTCGGTAAGGCGAGAACCTGAACGAGGTCGGAAGTCAGAAATCCAAAGTCAGAGGGAAGAAACCAGAAGGCATTGAGCGGGAGTAAAATCCTGCACGCAGCGGATGCTCCTTTTGAGGGAGCTGGGACCCAAATCAAAGCAGGCCATCCCCCATGACGAACCGTTTTGCCGCCGTTTTCAAATCATGTCTGCCAAATCCTTTGCGCAGCATCTCCAAATTATGATATCCATCTCCCTTTGACCTCGTTCCGAATTCACTCGAACCCGAATTCCATCCAGGACAGGAGCGCACATGAAGAAGCTCTTTACTCTCATCTTCCTTTTCCTTCTCAACGTCTTAACATCTGCCCAGACAGGGACCCTGATTGTGCTCAACAAATCGGACAACAGCGCATCATTGATTGACATTGCCACTAAGACGGTGATCGTTACAGTCCCGACGGGGGTGGCCCCGCATGAGGTTGCCGTGTCGCCCGACGGCACGCTGGCAGTTGTCTCGAACTACGGCGCTAAAGAGCCGGGCAACAGTCTCACCGTGATAGATATCCCGGCACGGAGGAAACGCGAGGACCTCGACCTCGGTGAGTACAAACGCCCTCATGGCATTGCCTGGTTGAAAGACGGGAAGCATGTCGTGGTGACTTCTGAGGCGAGCAAGGCGTTGCTGGTGGTGGATGTGGAATCGGGAACCGTTGTCCGCGTGCTGGAGACTCATTCGGACATCTCGCACATGGTGGCGTTGACCTCCGACAGCAGCCGCGCCTTCGTGGCCAACATCGGTTCAGGCTCGATCACGGAATTCGATCTGAAAGATCCAAAGCCGGGGACGAATCTGGCAACGGGGGCAGGTTCGGAAGGCCTGGATGTTTCGCCAGACGGCAGAGAAGTGTGGGTGGCGAGCCGGCAGGCCGACACGGTTTCGGTGGTGAATACCGCAAAGCTCAAGATCGTGGCGACCTTGGAATCGAAGTCGTTTCCTATTCGGGTGAGATTTACGCCGGATGGCAAGTACGTGCTCGTGTCCCATGCGCGTTCGGGGGATGTGGCCGTCTATGATGCCCGGAACAAGAAGGAGCTCCGTCGCATCAAAATGGATGTGAGCGCGGTTGGCGATGCCGGCCAGCGCGTGCTCGGAACTCAGTTCGGGTCCAGTCCGGCGCCGATCGGAATCCTGATCCCTCCGGACGGGAAGCGGGCTTACGTCGCGAACAGCAACGCCGATACATTGGCGGTGATTGATCTAAAAGACTGGACGGTTGTGGACCACATCAAAACCAGCAAAGAGCCGGATGGGATGGGGTATTCCAAGCTGGTGCTGGAAAAATAGGAGAAACAAAAAGTCCACCGCAGAGTGCGCGGAGAACGCGGAGCTCAGAGGGGTTTGAGACGGAGACCCATGGCCATAGGTCCGGATTTGGTTTCCAAGGGATCGAGGCCCCGCGCTGGTCCCGCGTCGCACCTTCTGAGTGTTCTTTCGGTCATCTCATCAACCGATAACCCGGTTCAATGGCGTGGGGCTCAGAGGCACGCGCCGGGGTCCATGAACAGATCCTAATTCCTCAGATATCGCTTCAATCCCTCCTCCAGCGATACGAATTTCATCCCAAAGACCATTTCCGCTTCGCTGGGATCGACGCGCTCTTCCATTAGGATAAAGTCAATGGCCGCAGGAGTCAGCGGCCGGCCGGGAAGGTACTGAAGGAACGTCGCCAGCAGCTTCATGAAGGCAGCCGGCTGGTGAAGCAGGAGCCGCCGCTTGCCTGCCACCTTGAGCGCGGTGCGGATGATTTCGTCCATGGTGAGTTCCTGCGGACCGCCCAGCTCGAATGTTCGATTGGCCGCCCTTGGTTCGTTCGCCGCCTTTGCAGCAACGCGCGCTACGTCAAAAACGGAGATCGGCTGGACCTTGTTCTTTCCATTGCCGACGACCGGCACAAAGGGAAGCAGTTTCGCAAAGAACAGAAACTTGTTGAGGCTTCGATCCTCCGGCCCATAGATCCACGAAGGACGCAGAATCACGTACTCCATCCCGCTTGAGCAAATGGCCTGCTCAGCCATCGCTTTTGCCCGGAACCAGGGCTCAGTCTTCTCTGGAGATGCTCCCGCGCCACTGAGATAGACGAACCGTCTGACGTCGTTCTTCCGGGCTGCAGCGACCATCCGCTCTGTACCGCGCCCGTCCACCTCGAGGTAGGTCCAGCCGCGCCGGGGATTCTCGATCGGATGATTGGGGAATTGCACGCAATGAACGACCGCATCGATTCCTTCGGTCACTCGTTCCAGCGAGGGGGAGTCGGTGATATCGCCCGCTCGCATTTGAACACGCTCGCCCCAGCGATTTTTGGAATCGCCTTGACGGGACATGCAACAGACGCGGTGACCTCCCCCGGCCAACAGTTCCTCAATAATATGTGAGCCGATCAGTCCCGTACCGCCTGCGACCAGGATGTTCATGTCGGCATCCCGTCAGCCTCGAATAAAGTTCCGAAAGTTCGAAGGAGCACTGTTGTATCCTGGAAACACCTTGGCCAGGTTCTTACACCCGAGATGCTTATCGACGACCTCGCCAAAGACATCGCGAAAGTCTGTGGTGAGAGCCAGGTCCCGGCCTTCATAGAGACTCTCGTTTCTTAGACCCGGCCAATGGCCATAAACCTTCCCGCCTTTTACCGGCCCGCCGAGGACAAACATGCAATTGGCATGTCCATGGTCGGTGCCGCGATTTCCGTTTTCGCGGGCGGTTCGGCCGAACTCCGACATGGTCAGCACCACGACATCTTCCATGCGGTCGCCCAGATCCGTGTATAGAGCGGCCAGTCCTTCGCTGAACTCTCTCAGCCGGTTGGCAAGCTGTCCTTGCGCGTTGCCTTCTCCGGCATGATGGTCCCAACCTCCGATATCTGTGAACGCGACTTCCAGGCCGACATTCGCCTTAATGAGTTGCGCGACCTGTTTCAACGCATTTCCGAATGGCCCGTTGGGATAGGTCGCCCCGTTCTCCGGTTGGAATTGCTGGGGGTTCATCTTTTTCAGGAATTCGACCGCTTCAAAACTTTCCGCTCCCGTGGCGCGCACCTTGTCGCCGGATGTGTTTCCATAGAGCATCTCAAAGGCCTCGGTCATCTGGTCGGAAAACCTGCCGGCGCGAATCCCAAAATCATTCAGGTTCGTGATGGCAACGGCCGGCGCCGGGCCATACAAACTGCGGGGCATCTGAGGGCTCAAAGCGATTCCACGGAAGGGAGTGGACTGCGGCGCCGGTTGAGCTTGCAGGATTCGATTGAGCCAGCCATCCCCCGTTGATTTCAACCCCGGAGTGGCGGACTCCATGAAGTCCTGCGCGTCAAAATGGGATCGGGTGTTATCGGGCGAGCCCGCCGCGTGGATGATGGCCAGGTGGCCGGCGCCGTAAAGGGCCTTGAACGACGCCAGTGAAGGGTGCAGGCCAAAGAATCCGTCGAGATCAATTGCCGTGGTGGAGTCGCCGCCGCGAGGCTCGGGAATGGCGATGGTCGGCCGCATCTGGTAATAGCTTCTCTCCCCGAACGGGACAACGATATTCAGTCCGTCGGCGGCACCCCGCTGGAAAATGGCGACCAGGATCTTGCGTCGTGAAGCGCCCCCGACATCCCCCGATTCATTCAGGGTCGAGGCACGGAGCAGGAACTTGGGCATCGCGGTGAGCGTCCCCAGGCTCGCGACAGCAAGTCCGGAGGATTTCAAGAATACTCGACGTGTGACGGTCATGACGTCTTCCTCTCAAAACAGAGCGCGACCCCTCCGGGGGAATCGCATGATGGCTTCTCTTAACGCCGCTGGAATTCAGGCGAACCCAGGATCAGGCCAGCGATCTCCACCGGGAGGGCTCTGCCGGCAACCGCCTGTGATGCACTGGCGGCCGATGGAATCCCATCGTCATTCCCGGGTCCGCGCAGTCCCGCGTTCAAGGCGGCACGCGTTTGACCACTGGCATCTCCCAACAAATACCGTTGCAGCAAGCGGCTGCGTATTTCGTCCGGCTGTGTGGGCGAGTCTTCACCCAAAAGCCGGGCAAGTTCGATGTTCGTCCCGGCGATCCTGTTCGCTGCAAAGGCCAAGGCAAAGTTCATGCGAGTCAGCAGAGTGCCCGTATTCAGCCACTCGCTGGCACGGTCGGGATAACCCGTGGGCGCCTGGTACATGAACAGGGGTTGGCCCATCCGAGCGACGAATTGCAGCAACGGAACCGAGGCATCGGTGTCGCCCCCCGAAGTACGAATCGCGCTGACGACGAGCTCGAAGGGTGATTTAACCTTGGCCCGGTAAGCATCCTTGGAATTGAACTCCGGCGAATAAAAAATCGTGCGCAGCATTTCCCGGATGTCCCCGTCGGTTTTCATATAGGTGGCGGCCACGCGACCCACCAGGGATTCGGGAGGCGCATCCGAAACAAACCGCGTCACCAGCTTTTGCGCGATGAAATGGGCGGTGGACGGGTGGTGCACGAGGAGATTGATGACCTCCTCCCCATCCTTCTCGCCGCCCGCATGGATCTTATGCCCGAGGACCAACTTCGGACCGTTGTCGTGAATCCGTTCGTTGAAGAAGAACTCGCCGCCCTGGCGGGGCTGCCGGATGGTCCACCCCGTGAAGCATCGCGCCACTTCAGTGACATCCTTCTGCGTGTATCCGCCCTCCACCCCCAGGGTATGCAATTCCATGAGTTCGCGGGCGTAGTTTTCATTCAGGCCGCGCTTTGGATTGGCGTTGGGTGGCGTCTTCGCCTGACGTCCCACGGGATTCCGTGAAGGGGGTATCGGCCGGCCTCCGAGATTGTACCGGCGGTTGCCAAACGGCCGGTTCCTGCCCCGGTTGGCGTTGGGGTGAGGCCCGTTCGGATCAGCGCTCAACCAGTTGTCCAGGTAGAACAGCATGGCGGAGGAATGTGCGGTCGCCTCCACCAGATCCTTGAACTTTCCCAGGGCGTTGGGACGGATCACCTCGCGGTCGTATTCCGTCAGCAGCCAACGGTCGGCGCCCTTGCCCGCAAAAATGTTGAAGTGATTTTCCCAGAAGTCCACCATCTCTTCGTAGAGTTGCCGCTCGCTGTAAACCGCACGCAGCACCTTGGCCTGCTGCAATTCCTTCACAATTTCCCGCGGCCCTTCAAACTTCATGTTCGGGTTGCGAGACATTTCCGTGGAGGCTGCGTCGGGGCGCCCGGGATTGAGGCGGGGAAACGGAGCGGAAGAAGTTTCGGATGGGGACTCCCTCGGCATCATCTCGCCGGACGAAGGGTCCTTGGGACGTCCCATTGCTTCGCCTTGTCGTTCCTGCAACCGCTTGGCGACCTGTGGTGGCGGATAGGCCAAAGCCAATTCGGAAGAGGTCATCCTTAACGTATCCAGATCAGCGAGCTTCTGCTCCACCAACGGATCCGGGAGACTCTCGGGATGAAGTTGCTGTTCAATGAATTTCTTCAATCCCATCTTTTCGGCCCGCTCGATATCGTCCGGGCGCGGACCGTACGTGAGCCGGTTCAAGACATGCACCACCTGCTCGATCCCAGTCAGGGAACCGGGTCGATCGGAAGCGGCGGACCGCTCGGGAAATGCGCTGAGCCGGACGGGGTGCCAGGGAACCAGGATCAATGAAAGGAAAATGAGCGCATAAATGGCGGCAGCCAGCACATTCCTCGTAAAGCATCGCATCGCGGATCGACACTGCCTTGATGTCATCGCATTGAAAGGAGGCATCTCAATCTTCTCCTTCATGGGTAATGTCCTCTGGACAACTATTCGCTTAGACCGAGTGAGGGAATCGAAGTTTAATACATAAAAGCTCCTAAATCCACGACATGGTGATGAGGGTAGTGGACTGGTTCCGGTTCGGGCGTTCTGGCGCTACGGGAACCGAGTCTTCTTTCACCGTCCCGATAGCGGGAACATGTCCTGATTGATTAGTCGAGCGGTCCGTTTGGGGCTATACTTTTGAGGAGTGTCGAAAACTCTGCAGGTTCAATTCGCGGGAGGCCTTTTATGCGTCGATTGACAATTTTTGCCTTGGGACTTGCGCTTTTCTCCCTGCCTGCTTTCAGCCAAACACCGACAACTGATTCTCAGACTCTTCAAGCTCTGCTGGCCGAGGTCCATCAACTCCGGCAGGACTTGCAGGCCCTTACTGCGGCCACACAAAGAGGCCAAATTCTCCTCTATCGCCTGCAAGTCCAACAAGCCGCGGTTGCACGTGCATCCCAGCGGTTGGAGGATGCCCGCTCAAGGCTTGCTGACACGCAGTCGAGTAGGAAGAGGCAGGCGGCCCAAGTGAAGAAGTACGAGGAGATGTCCGGCCACACCGGGAATCCGGCGGAACAGAAACAAATTGAAGAGTGGCTCCCCCGAGCTAAAGTGGAACTCGAACAGGCCACGAACGAGGAACAAGACCGACAATCGAGAGCGATGGAGGCGGAGGAACTATTGCGGACAGAGCAGGCCAGACTCGGCGAACTCCAGGAGCAGTTGGACCGACTCGACAAGGCCCTGGAGAGGTCTGGCCGCCAGTCGGGAAGCACCGCGCGGTAGGTGGCACCCGTGTATGTTGCCACGACAATGCAAGGGGACGAGTAAACCGATAGGTGCCATTCAACTTGAAACCAAGGATCGCAACGTGTGGTGGAAGGGGTCAGGCAAAAGTTCCGGGGTCTTTTACTGGAGAGGCGTTCGGCTGATTCAGTGATCGTAGACAATCAGATCAGTTTCTGAATGAGCACTTCCAGGTTCTTTCGAAGCCCGCGGGAGTAGCCGGGGTATTTCTTGACAATCCTTCCGTCCCGGTCAATGAGAAAACTGGTGGGGAATCCCGTAACGTTGTATTCATCTGAAATGTTCCCGTTATCAATCACCACAGGATAGTTCATCTTGTGCTCGTTGACAAAGCTCTTGATCTCGTTCAGATCACTCGGATCGGAGACGCCGACGATCACGAATCCCTTGTCGCGATAGTCGTTATACAGCTCCACCAGCTCCGGTATTTCCTCCTGGCACGGGCCACACCACACGGCCCAGAAATTCACCAAAACGACCTTGCCCTTGAAGTCACTCAGCTTGACGTCCTTGGCATCCAGGTTCTTGGCCGTGAATTCCATGGCCTTTTCGCCGCCGGTGGACGTCGTCTCGGGTCCCTTCTTCCCGCTGCTCATCTCCAGCCACGAGCAACTTTCGGTCACGAGGAGGGCCCCCAGCAGGGAAAGCGTCAAAAATATTCCAATGATCTCTTTGCAGTCAGGTTTTCTACTCAAGTCAGATTTCATGAAAGATGCCTACCTCTTTTGTCCGATGATTCCTGAGACGTCATTGGGCGGTCACAGGGCGAACCGATTCAAGAACGAAAACTTCTGGGCAAGCCAGTTCAAGTTGTTGGTCAAGATCAGGGCGCCGATTGCAATAAGCAGAATTCCGCTCACGACTTCGACGACCTGCAAGTGCTTTCGAAAGGTTTTATAGAATCCCAGGAAGCGATTGATGCTGAGGCCGACCAGCAGAAAGGGAACTCCCAGGCCCAGGGAGTAGATCGCGAGCAAAAGGATTCCCTGGGAGACCGACTCGCGCGTGGCAGCGATCGTCAAGATTCCGGCCAGGATGGGTCCAATGCAGGGAGTCCAGCCGAACGCAAAGGCCAGCCCAATGACAAACGACCCCAAAATACCGGCCTTGCCTGCCTTGTTGAAACGCGCTTCGCGATACAGAAAGCCGATTTTAAAAAGGCCCGTGAGATGCAGACCAAAGATGATGATGACAACCCCGGCAATTTGGAGAAAGAGCCGGTGATGACGCTGCATGACGTGACCCACGGTTGTCGCCGAGGCGCCCAGCCCAACGAACACCACGGAGAACCCGAGGATGAAGACAAGCGAATGCAGCAGGGTCTTGCCCATGACGCGGGCCGGCTGCGTCTCTTCCTGCTTGCGCATGTCCTCCACGGACACGCCGGTGATGTAAGAAAGATAAGCGGGCACCAGGGGAAGCACACAGGGGGAGAGGAAGGAGATGAGGCCTGCCACGAAGGCCGTTGCCAACCCTACGCTGCCATCTTCCATCTGAGTCGACCTCCACTCCTAGCCAATCCGTAAAGGGGTATGATAGCATACGTACCCTGAAATGGCAGTTTTCGTCCGAGGTCCCATCACGCTGCTGCGCTTCCAAGAGCACCCTGAAGATCGCTCCATAAATTCGGGTTTCTGGAACCTTCCCCAGCAATTCGGCGGCTGAGATTCAGGCATAACTTCCTTGAGTTCATGAAAGTCTTCATCGGTAAATTCACAAAAATCTTTGTGGCCGTCATCGGCGGCAATGCCATCTATTACATCTTTGAGGATAGCCTGCCCGACATTTTTCACCACAAGATCTTCACGTTCGACTGGGGACTTCTTCTGGATTTCTGGGTCTGTGTCTTCCTGTGGGTAATACTCGACCTCTTCAGCAAATTCAGATTCCGCCTCCGCACGAAGAAATAACATCTTCGTCCCGCCTGCGATTGTATGGTTTCCCACGTTCTTTACATCAGGGAGAAACTCTTACAGGCTTTTACAGCATTTCAAAACTCCAGGAAGAATGGGACGGAAGAGGGAAGAATCGCAAAAATTTTATTTGCATATTCGCTATTTCTTCGCCTATGATGAGGTAAGATGGTATCGGGCGCACGGCCCGTCATGCTGTGAGGTAGCCCCTGCAGGGATGCGTCTCGGAGGAATGAGACCTGCCGAAGACAAGGAGTGCGATATGCCACTGACGAGGCGACAGTTTGAGGTCTTAAGCTTCATCAAAAGCTTTACAGAGCAGAAAGGGTATTCCCCCAGTTTTGATGAAATCCGCAGAGGGCTGGCGCTGAGTTCGCTTGCCACCGTCCACAAACACATCAACACCCTGGAGCGAAAGGGATGCCTCGCGCGCGACTATAACCGCAGCCGCTCCATCGAAATTCTTTCCATGCAACCACGGGGTGAATTCGGGAGGCATGCACCGGGGGTGGAGGCAGCCGAGAAGTTCAGGGCATCCGGGTTGCGTCCAAGTGTTTCGCGGCGCGAGGCGCGCTTTGAACTTCCCCTGTTGGGGCGTATTGCGGCGGGCAAGCCGATCGAGGCCGTTCCCACCGATGAAACCCTTTCACTGGGTGATTTTGTGGGGAGTAAGAACGTTTATGTGTTGAAGGTGCGTGGAGACTCCATGATTGATGATCACATTTGCGATGGCGATTTCGTTGTGGTGGAGAGCGTCGCGGACGCCGTGAACGGCGAAACAGTCGTCGCGTTGGTGGATGACAGTGATTCCACGTTGAAGCGTTTCTATCGCGAGAAGAACGGCAAGGTCCGACTCCAACCCTCTAATCCCGGGATGCCTCCCATGGTGTATGAGGCCCAGCGAGTCAAGATCCAGGGTCGGGTTATCGGCGTGTTGAGAAGATTCTGACTTCTTCAGTCACCAAGGATGGGCTCAACCACATCGTCACTAAATGTCGAATTATTCCTTCACAGATCTGATCTTTTAGAATCTAATCTGCCACCCGGAATGCCCCATGGGAATCTCCCGCATTTTTCACGTCGATATGGACGCCTTTTTTGTCGCCGTGGAGGAACTGCTTGATCCCTCGTTGAGAGGCAAGCCCGTCGTGGTGGGCGCCCAACCCGGTCATCGAGGGGTTGTCGCCGCTGCTTCCTACGAGGCCAGAAAATTTGGTATCCATTCGGCGATGCCGGTCTCCGAAGCCGTGCGGCGATGTCCTCAGGCCATTTTCTTGCCGGGACACTCCAACCTGTATTCGAAGTATTCCAACGAGGTTCATAAAATTCTCTGCCGGTATTCGCCGATCGTGGAAATGGTTTCCATCGACGAAGGCTATCTCGATATGACCGGGACGGAGCGGATGTTCTCCACAGCCCGTGCGTCCCGAGTACCGTCTCAGCGTGCGATGAATCACGGTTTTCTCGAGGAGGGAGAGACCGGGGCGGATCCCACCCGGGAAGGAGGAGAAGATGCGGAGCAGCCTCCCGGGCGCCGGCGCCCGACCCCGATGGCGCTTGATCCTAGAAACCTCTTGGGGGTTTCAATCGCCTCCAGTGCGGCAGACGGTCGGAAAACAAGGAAGACATCGTCCGATGATGCCGATGATGAAGGCATGTCCAGGAGGGAGTTCGACATTCATGAGCTCGCCACCACAGGGCGGCCTTCGACGGAAGGGCGAATTGCCAACACGAAGGACCCCACCCCCACCTTCCAACCGGTCCGGGGACATGTCGACTCGGATTTTTTTATGATGTCAGTGGCCACGCGTCTGCGCGACGAAATCATTCAGCGCACCGGCCTGAGTGCGTCGGTCGGGATTGGCACTTCACGCCTGGTCGCCAAAGTGGCGTCCGATCTCGCAAAGCCCCGGGGAATTTTTTTGGTGGCCCCCGGCCATGAGGCCGCCCTTTTGGCCCCCTTGAACATCCGACGGATCCCCGGCATCGGCCCAAAGACTGAAAAACAGTTGAACGACCTTGGGGTCCGCACCGTGGGCGATCTGCAGAAGTTCGAGGCGAGCTTCCTTAAGGAGCAGTTCGGGAGTTGGGGCGAATCCCTGGCGATCAAGGCACAGGGCGGCAGCGACTGGCGCTATCAGGGCAATGAGGACCCCAAGTCCATCAGTCATGAGAACACATTTGCCGAGGACACCAGCGATCGGGAACAGATCGAATCCACCCTGGTGTATCTGATCCAGCGGGTCGGCAAGCGCCTCCGCGACCACCGGCTCTATGCCTCGACCCTCCAGTTGAAATTACGCGATTCAAAGTTCCGGACGATCACTCGAGCCGTCACCCTGTCGGAGCCGACAGATATTGATGCGGTGATCCTCAAGAACGGCCTGGGGCTGCTTCATCAGCACTGGGACGGAAAGAGCCCCGTTCGCTTGATCGGAATGGGAGTCAGTGGCCTCACGCCCCAGGGTCCCGCGGCCAGGCTGATCGATGGAGGTCAATCCGAAAGGCTCGAGAAACTCTATCAGGCTGCCGACACGATCCGGGAGAAATATGGATTTGACATGTTGAAATCACCTCGCGGGGGAAGGAGGGAGAAATAAGTTGTCAGTTCTCAGTTGCCAGTTCTCAGTACGAGCGGTCAGCCATCAGCCATCAGCAAACGCTCTCAGGACAACTAAGTGGGTTGGCTCTGAACTCCAAGCGGATAAGTCTCAGAGCAAAAATGATTGTCAGTGGTCTCAACTGAGCGCTGACAGCACGTTGCTGGCAACTGAGAACCGACAACTGACAACTGATTCCTCACACCGGCATCCTCATTTTGTGCTAAATTCTCCCTATGCCGGTCATTCAATTCATGGGGCTACCTGGTTCAGGCAAGAGCACCCTGGCTCGTGGGCTAAAGGCCTGGTTGGGATGGCAGCACAGCTTTCGAATTGGAACCTACCACAAAGGGTTTCCATCAACCGTGGAGGGCGATTTGGCCGCGTGGCAGGCCATGCTCGAAGACATGGCCGCTTCCGGGTGGGATCATTTCATTCTTGAAACTTCGGGAATGGATGCGCGATGGAACGATGTGCTGGAGCACTGCGGCCCCCGGAATGTCCTCACCTTCAAGTTGGAATGCGATCGGCGAGAACTGATCCGGCGTATCGCGGCCAAGAGTTCTGAAGATCAGGCGCATGGCGATTGGTTTCCCCCCGACCGGTTTGAAGACAAGATCGCCTATGTCCAGGCGGTCTTTGCGGAATTTTCATCGAAGCCGGCCGAGGTGGTGCTCAACACCACGCGTGCCTCGCACAGCGAGATGCTTGACCTGGTCATGCGATTCATTTCAACGCGCAAGTCCTTTCTCGAAGACTCATTTCACCTGGAATGCAAGGGTCAAGGCAGTGAACGATCTGTTCCGCTTCAAAGCTGACCCCAAGGCGCTTGGAGTGATGTCAATCGTAATTGAAGTTTCACCCAACCCCCCGTTCCTCTCTATATGACCGAATCCACGATTCTCTCTCCGTCCTCTGTCATGGAATTGCTCCGTTCCCGGTTCGGCTTTTCAGACTTCCGTGAAGGTCAGGAAGAAGTCATTGAGGCGGTGATGGCAGGGGAAGACGTCTTGACGATCATGCCGACGGGCAGTGGGAAATCGCTCTGCTACCAGCTTCCCGCCCTGGCCTTCGAAGGGATCACCCTGGTTGTCTCGCCCCTGATCGCCCTGATGAAGGACCAGGTCGATGCCCTGAGCCGCCGCTCCATTCCCGCCTCCTTCATCAACTCCACGCTGACCCTGGAAGAACAGCGAGGCCGCATCGCGGCGCTCCGCCGCGGCGCCTACAAACTTCTCTACGTGGCGCCGGAGCGCTTTCGGAGCCGGATGTTTACCGAAGGGCTCTCGGGCCTCAAGGTTGCTTTGTTGGCGGTGGATGAGGCGCACTGCGTTTCGGAATGGGGGCATGATTTTCGTCCCGATTACTTGCGGCTCAAACCCGCCATCGAGAACCTGGGGCGCCCCGTCGTGATCGCACTCACCGCCACGGCCACCCCCGAAGTTCGCAGCGACATCATCCTCCAGCTCGGTCTTCGCCAGCCCAGGCTCTTTGTCACCGGATTCGATCGGAAGAACCTCTTCCTCGATGTCATCCCTGTCTCCGGTGATATGGATAAACATGAAACGATCCTACGAATCATCGGGGACCTCAAGGCGAAACCGGTTTCCGACGCTTCCGCCCCGGGTAAAGCTCCGGATCCCTGCGGCATCATTTATGCCGCCACGAGGAAGAACGTGGAAACGATTGCCGACGTATTATCCACGGCTGGCCTGAATGTGGCGCCCTATCATGCGGGCATGGACGATGCCGACCGCCATCGCGTACAGAATGCGTTCATGTCGTCGCGCACGCCCATCGTCGCCGCCACCAACGCCTTTGGGATGGGGATCGACAAGGCCAACCTCCGGTTCGTGATCCACTTTGATGTGCCCGGCTCCCTTGAAGCCTACTACCAGGAAATCGGCCGGGCGGGTCGCGATGGCTTGTATTCACGATGTGCGCTGCTCTGGAATTATGCGGACGTTCACACACAGGAGTTTTTCATTGACTCCAGTTATCCCCCTCATGAAGTGATTGCAGAAATATATGCCATGTTGGTCCGCCTCAATGTGGATGAGGTCTTATTGACGCACAAGGAGATTCTGCAGCGGGTCCCTTTGGCGGAAAGTGAAATGGCGGTGTCTTCGTCGCTCAAGATTTTGGAGAAAGCCGGCGTGCTCGAACGGGGATTGGATCATGGCGCCGTGGCCCGGGTCACGGCCCTCCCGAAGCTGACGGCCGAGGCCCGGGCGGATACGCCGGCCCTGCGCTCGACCAGCGGCACGCTGGAGGAAGCGGTCCGATTGAGGACCCGGATCATCGATGCATTGATGCTCGATCTGGGGTCGCACCTGGGCGAGCCTCGCCATGTCGATCTCGAGGAACTGGCGGAATCCCTTGCGGCCGATCTGGACGCCGTGCGGCGGGGTTTACGCACCCTCGCTTCAGCCGGACTCATCCATTATGAGCCGCCCTTCCGGGGCCGGGGGCTGCGGATGCTCCAGCGCCTCCCGTTCAAGCAGGTTTCCATCCCGTGGGATGAACTGACCCGCCGGGCCGAGCTGGAACACCGCAAGCTGAGACGCATGATCGACTACGCCTGCCATTCCGGCTGCTCCCGGGCATTCATTCTGAACTACTTTGGAGAAAAACCGCGGCATCCGCACTGCGGGTTTTGCGGGAATTGCTCTCGTTTCGTGGTGGAGGAGGAGCGCGCCCTCACCCCGGAAGAAACACTGGTCGTGCGAAAGATTCTCAGCTGCGTCGCGCGCCTGAAGGGGCGCTTTGGAAGGATGCGTGTCGCCCAGGTGCTGACAGGGTCGAAAGTGAAACAGGTTCATGTGCTGGGCCTTGACCAGCTTTCCACTTATGGCCTGCTGTCTGAGTTTGCGCAGGAAACGGTTCTGGATTGGATCGAGCGCCTGATCCAGGCAGAGGCCATCATGGTTCGCGGTGAAGAGTACCCGACCGTCGAACTCACCCCGTTCGGGCGGGAGATCATGCACGAACGCGCGACCCTCAAGCTGTCATTTCCTAAAGATGTTTCCGTCTCGCCTGCGGACCGGCCTTCCGGCACGACAGGTCCGACAGTTCGCCGCGGAGGGAAGTGGGGGGAATCGATCTCTCTCAGGAAGAAGGCGGCGAAGGGTGAAAGCGATTTGGAAACCCTGGCCATGCTGCGGGAGGGGCTGACGATCGAAGAAATCGCCCGCCGCCGCCGGCTCCGGCCCTCCACCGTCTCCCGTCACGTCCTGACCCTGCTCGACGCCGGAGAAGACATCGACCTCTCTAAGCTCGTGCCCGCGGCAAAGGCCGACACGATCCGAAAAGCGATGAAGTCCACACACGATTTTTCACTAAGGGGCCTCAAAGCAGTGCTTCCTCCCCATGTCTCTTATGAAGATATTCAACTCGTCTTGGCTATGAGAAGACTGGAGTGGAAGAAGCAGTGAGGGCTGGCGGCGGGATCAGTCGGCCCTGTCAGATGTCCCCGTAATCCCGGATTCATGCGATAATCTCCGCATCATGACCGCCGTTCAGTTTCTGCTGGATACACCCCTGCTGGGGTCAGCCGCCGCGATCGTCAAGACGCTGCGCGACCATGATTTCGAGGCCTATTTTGTCGGCGGGTGTGTGCGTGATTTGGTTATGGGGCGCGCACCGAAAGACGTGGATATCGCGACCAACGCCACGCCGGACGTGGTGCAGGAGATCTTTCCCAACACCGTCGCCGTAGGTGAGTCGTTCGGTGTCGTCATCGTCCTCTGGGGAGGGATTCATTTTGAAGTCGCGACGTTTCGCTCCGAGACCAGCTACAGCGATGGCCGTCGACCGGACTCCGTGCGGTACTCTGCCTCTGCGGAGGAGGACTCGCGGCGGCGGGATTTCACCATTAACGCCCTCTTCTACGATCCGCTGGCGGGAAGGCTGCTTGACTTCCATGGGGGGTGGGACGACATCGAGCACAAGATTGTCCGGGCCATTGGAAGTCCCCGGGAGCGCTTTCGGGAAGACAAGCTGCGCCTGCTGCGCGCCGTTCGCTTTGCCGCGCGTTTTGAATCCGTGATTGAACCGGAGACGCGGCAAGCCATCGTCGACGCCGCGGCGGAAATCAAGCAGGTCAGCGCAGAACGTCAGCGCGATGAACTGACTCGAATTCTCACCGACGGTCACTCCCGCCGCGGGTTCCAATTGCTTGATGAGTTGGGCCTGCTTGCTCCTTTACTCCCCGAAGTCAGTGACTTGAAAGGGGTGGAACAACCCCCTGAATTTCATCCTGAGGGCGACGTGTGGGAGCACACGATGCTCCTGCTGAAGGTCATGGATGAGACTAAAAATAAGGTTTCAGGTGTCGGGTGTCAGGTGTCGGGGAAGAGAAGCGGAGGTCGGAAGTCGGAAGTCGGAAGCCAGAGGCCAGAAGCCGGAGGTCAGAGGTCGGAAGCTGCAGAAGGAAGCTCTGCGACCTTTTCTGGCAACTGGGAACTGGCAACTGGCAACTCTCCACCCCCCTGGAACCTGTCAGCAGACTCCTATCCTTCCCCGATCCTTGCTTGGGCAGCGTTGCTTCATGACATCGGCAAGCCGGCGACCTTCCGTCGCGCCCCGGATCGGATCCGGTTCGACGGTCACGTGGAAACGGGAGCCAGGATGGCGCGGCAAATCGGCCGGCGCTTCCGAATGTCCAATGAGGAGACCGAAGCCGTTGCCGAGCTGGTGCTCGACCACTTGAGGTTCAAGGATGTTCAGAAGATGCGTTCTTCCACCCTGAAGCGTTTTGTGCGCCGCGAGCAGTTTGCTGAACACCTGGAGCTTCATCGGCTGGACTGCCTGGCATGCCACGGCAATCTGGAGGCCTATTACTTCACGCGCGGGTACGCCGAGGCGCTCACACCGGAGGAGGCCCGCCCGAAGCCCATCCTTACCGGCAGCGACCTGATCGATCTGGGTTATGCCCCGGGCCCTGAATTCAAAAAAATCCTCACCGCGCTGGAAGACGCTCAGTTGGAGAACCAGATCAAAGATCGAGAGTCGGCCCTGGAATACCTGCGGAAGCGATATTCGCCATGAAGAGGAGTAGGACCGGGACGCATGCGGTAAGGGGATGAGAATCGAAAACAGGTAATTGGAAAATGGAAAGGGCTGATCCAAAAATTCTTTGTCCTATGTCCAGGCCTGACCCGAATGGCGCTTAGTTAAGAAATTGAGATGGAAATTGATCCGCTTCCCCGAAGGGGAAGTCTTCAATAGCCCAGGGTTGCCCCTTGGGCTACCCTGGGTGGGGATCGCCCTAAGAGAAGAAGGAACTCTGAAGGAGTTCCTTCCCCTTGAGGATCTGGGTTCGATCCCGCCCAAACAGGACCAAAGACACCTCCTCCAGCGCCACCCTGTGCGCTGATTGCGACGATCATAAGCGTCTTTTCAGGGATAAGGTTAGCTCCGTTTTCCCATTCTCTTAACTTAGCGCCATTCAGGCCCCAATACTTCTCTTCCTAGCCTGCGGGGGTACAACGGGAGTATGAAACGAATTCGAATTCTTAGTGGAGCGGCTGGCGGTGCGCTTCTTGTCATTGCGTTGATTCTCCAAAGCCTGCTGCCTGGTCGTGAGAAAGTGGTCCAAATCACAGTATGGACTTTGGCCGTGCTGACAACGGCTATTTTGGGCAATTACGAGCATTTTCGAGAGAAATGGTTCTGGAAGGGACTTCTGCTTGGATCATTGGTGCACATCCTTGTTGTCTACAGCTATAGATCTTCGCTGCCATTCTCAAGTTTGGGAATTGCAGGCTTGATGGGTTTTCTTGAGGCATTGGTCTGGCAGGTCATATTCCGAAGGCTATCGGCGACACCAAGTGGCATGATGTAAATCCAGTCTTTGGCAAAAAAGAATTTTTGAAATTTTAGGGTCACACATCTGTGCGCCAAGGAAGCTTGGCGTCAGCTAGCCGGGTGAGAGTCCCGGCGGGGAAAGGCCTAGCCAGCCACCCGTAGAAAAGATGTTTGGGATGTTTGGGGTCGGACCAAGGCAACTCACTGAAATCGACTGGGTGGCGCACATATCGCGTTTCTTGCGATGTGTGCGGGGGAGAGTCGAATTGCACTTCACCCTCAGAAGGAGATCTCCTTCAGAAAATGCCGCACACATGCCAAGAGCGCATGTGTGCGCCACCCGCCCATATTGTTCGGGATAGGGATTCCTTAAGGGCTTTTGAGGATTACATTCAGCAAAATCCAGTCCGAGCGGGATTGAAACGAGGCTCGTATGTCCTGGGTCGAGGAAAAGCTCGGTTTGAATGATGTGGGGCAGACGTCCCGTCTGCCGCTGTGACTTTTGAGCAAAAAAGAGAAGACTGGATAGCGAGCTGTTCTGAATTTCCTTTATGTTTGTCCTCTTTATAAAATTGGGCAGACGGGACGTCTGCCCCACAGCTAATCCACGTCTGATGCTGGCGAGCATTTACTGCTTCCACAGGGTGCCTACCGCAGTTCCACCCACCTGAAAATAAGGAAGTCCGGTTACCGGCTTTCCAAGCAAAGTAGCCCTCACCTGTTTGCAGTTGTCAAACAGTACCCCATAGATCACAAGCGGAAACTTTCCAAAGGGCGCGAGATCAATCACGCCGGAGACGGTAAGGGTTCCATCAGGGTTTACTTGGTAAGTAGCCTGGAAGGAGTATTGGAATTGGGTCCCATTGTAAGTCTCAATGAGGGATCCGGTGAGGCCTCCCCTCCCGTCCGCGACCACCCTACCGGTGGCACAGTAGGGCCCGTTCAACGCAGATAGAGGACTGCCGGCAGGGACGGGAAGATTGGTCGTTCCCGTCCATTGGGACGCAAAACTTCCATAAAAATCTGCATTTTTGTAACCCTCTGCCAGATCCGACATGCATTGGCCTTTCCCATCCCAAGCGATTTCAGACCGGTCAATAGCACTCTTTGTGGTTTGAGCCATCGCCAACGGTGGATTCACAAATTTAAAACCAACCCAGGCCAGGCCCAGCAAGACTAAAACAATGAGGAATGTTCTTTGACGCATGATGTCTTCTCCTTTCCGAAATTGACGGTCGTTTCACTTTCGAGGTTCGGTTATAGTTTTGATGGAGGACAAAGTATCTATTGGAGTGGACTCCTGCAAATCAGATGAACGCTTCAACCCTCTACTCCAATTTCTAAAGAGACTTCGGATCATTTCGGCGAGATACGACAGGAAGTGTGGCTTCATCATTTCGCCTGGACCATTTCTCGACGGGGTAGGCGCCTCAAGATGAGATGGTTTCTGCATGATCTGGGTCCTTCGGTAATGAACAATCTCAATGGTCCGAGTTCGCTTCATGCTCCACCCGCTCGCATCAACAGGCTCATAAGCGGTCTTTCAAATACTTGGACTCACACGCGGAACCGTATCAACTGGCCGGATGATTGTCTTGATGAAGGCGTGATATAATGCTGATCAATCCGTGAGCCCCCTCGGGGCAGGCTTTATGCTCAGTAAAATCACCAGTTATCAATTCTCCGAGTTCGTTTTAGACGTCGCAGAACGCTGTCTGAAAAAGGAAAGCCAGCAGATCTATCTGCCCCCGAAGACCTTTGCAACCCTCTTGTACTTAATTGAACGGCCTGGCCGCCTCGTCAAGAAAGAGGAACTTCTCGACGACCTCTGGCCGGATGCCGAGGTGACCGAGAACGCGTTGACCCGATGTATCAAGGAAGTCCGCGAGGCGCTTCAGGATGATGTGCATGACCCCCGCTACATCAAGACCGTCCCCCGGGTGGGATACAAGTTCATCGCTGAAGTGGAGCCGGTTCGAGAAGCCACTCCCGTCACGGTCGTCGAGGAGGAACTGACTGCGATGAGGGTGAAGGTCACGGATGAAGTGAATGGGGAGTTGCCATCCCCTCCTGACACCCGGACGCTCCCTGCGGAATCGTCCATGCTCGCGCTACCTGCCGCACCCGAAGGCCGGCTGAATCGATCCCGTTGGAAGGGCGCCGTTGGCATTGCCTTGACAGTTTTCACGGTATTGGCAGGGGCCTGGTATTACACCCGCGGACGCAAGGCCTCCTTGGGTTTTGCGGAACGCGACTGGGTCCTGATCGCGGACTTTGAGAATCTCACCGGGGAAAAGGTGTTTGACGCGGCACTGCGAACGGCGTTGGAACGTGAACTGAGCCGCTCTCGTTACGTAAACTACGTGCCTCAGGGAAGAGTCTTCGACACCCTCGCTCTGATGAAACGCAGTGCCGATACCCGGGTTAATGAATCCGTGGGCCGAGAAGTGTGCTTGCGAGACGGGAATATCCGGGCACTTCTGGTGGGTGCCATCCAGCAGATCGGTGGTATCTACGCCATCAACTTGAAGGTGATCGATCCGAAAACAGGGGTAGCGGTGAACAGTCTGGCCGAAGAAGCGGCGAATTTACAGGGGGTTCTCCCCGCGATTCGCCGACTGGCGGTGACGCTGCGAGAGACACTGGGCGAATCACTGGCTTCCATTTCCAAATCGGATCAGCAACTGGAACGGGTGACCACGCCTTCACTGGAGGCGTTGGAGGCTTATTCGAAGGGATTGCGTTTGAACGAGCAAGTTCAGTGGCCACAGGCGCTGGTTTTTCTTGATCAGGCTGTTGAACGGGACCCCAACTTTGCCATGGCTCACTGGGCTCGCGGCTGGACGCATCATTGGACGCGAAGGCCATTCGTGGCAGATTTCAATCGGGCCGCCGAGCTGGTGGGTGGGGTCACCGATCGGGAGAAGTACACCATTCTGGGAACGCAAGCGCTCTACTGTTTCGGCGATCTCCCTCGGGCCATTGAAATCCAGGAACGCCTTCTTCAGTTGTATCCCGACGATTACCATGCGAACGAGACCGTCGGTCGGCTCTATCTGGCGTTGGGAGATATGTCGCGATGGAGAGAGTGCTCTAAAAAAAGCGAGCGCATCCGTCCCAACTTTACAGGCAATCACTTTGAGAACGCCGTCGTCGCACTCTTTTCGGAGAGTGACGTCGAAAGGTATTATTCGGAATCCATGCAAGTTCTCGCCCTGAACCCCAATTACCCCGGAGGAGGCCCGCACGTGGCGGACCCCGTTCGGGACTGGATGCGTGGTGACGTGGCTCAGGCGCAGGAGAAAATTTCCAAATTCCGTGCGGGGGAAATGGCTTCGGCCTTGGGCCCGGCCTTTCAAATAAGCGTCCGCCCCTTTCTGGCCCGCTTCTATCTCTTCATCGGAAAACCGGAGGTGGCACTCGAGCTGCTTGAAACGACCCGTGGAATGGCGCCGCTAAACGCGACCGTCGATTTTTCAAAATACTGGCAACTGGAAAGAGCACTCATCTATCGAGAGCAAGGCAATGTCCGTGAATTTGAGCGCTTGGCCGGTAGCGCCGCATCGGAAGGAGTGGGAATCTCCCGGGTGGAAGCCCTCGGATGGCTGGCCATTGCTTCGGCCCAATCAGGTCGCTCCAATCAGGCCCTTGCCTTTCAAAATGAGCTTCTGAAAGAAGACCGCCTCCCGCCCGTTGGTTTTTTTAGTCCGCCGTTGCCTCGGGAGTTGGAACGTGCCAAACGCGCCTTTAGCCTTCAGATCGAGGGAGAAGTCGCGCTGAAAGACGGAAACCTGGATCAGGCAATTTCTCGCTTCAAGGGAGTGATCGATCTGGTTCCGCCTCAAGGGGTGTTTTTCACGACCAACCTTCAACCGCAGTTGTTTTTCGTGGCAAATCAATCACTGGCCGAGGCATTCGAAAAGAGAGGCGAGTGGGGGGAGGCGGTCAAAGCCGACGAAGCGATTCTCGCACAAAAGACTCAGACTATCGGAGTTACTGGAGCAGCACAGATTTGGGTGAAGGCGTTGAACTCCGCGGGCGAGGCCCTTGAGAAGATGGGAGAGACGTCACGGGCGGCCGTCTACCACGAGCAGTATCGCCAATTGCGGCCGGGGAGCAGCTAAGGTGTCAGGTATCAGGTGCCGGGTGTCAGAATGGAGCTATCAGCGATCAGCGCTCAGCTTTCAGCGGTCAGCTATCAGCTTGCAAGTTCAAAGCAGCCCTTGCAATGTCCAGCGGTTGGCTCCGGGACTGGAAGCCCGCTCTTCTAAAATATACCTCCCTAGTTTGTACAGGGGGCAGATGGCTGAGATCTGGTAGTGATCGCTGATAGCTGACGGCTGACCGCTGAAAGCTGACCGCTGCCTCACGGAATCCTACAATGTGCCAGCCCGCGCTTTTCGAGATACTGTTGATGGTATTCTTCGGCCCGGTAAAATTTTGAGGCCGGGACGATTTGCGTGACGATGGGTCGGCGGAATCGTCCGCTTTCTTCCAGGCTCTGCTTCGAGGCAAGGGCCGCAGCCAATTGTTCCGGGGTGTGATAAAAAATCGCCGAGCGATATTGCTCGCCCACGTCCGGCCCCTGTCGATTGAGGGTCGTGGGGTCATGATTTTCCCAGAACACATTCAGTAATTCTCCATAGGAAACCTGGGCCGGATCATAGTCGATCTCAACGGTCTCCGCGTGGCCGGTGGTTCCTGAACAAACGACTTCGTAAGTAGGGTTGGGGTAGTCTCCCCCTTCATACCCAACCGCAGTTGAGACAACCCCCTTGACCTGGCGGAAAGCCGCTTCGACTCCCCAAAAACATCCGGCGGCAAAATTCGCTTTTTCCATCTCGATCCTCCAAATGTTATTCGTGATTCAGCAAGGCTTCCGGAAAAGTGGCTCAGGATCCAACTTCGAGCCGGGCGTCAGGCGTCCTTGGAACCACCTGGACAACATAGCGGCCGTTAAAAGCCACGGCGACCTCTCCCGCCTGGCGTATCTCGGCGGAAAGAGCGATGCGGGCCTTCCCTTTCTTTTGCAGAGTGCTGAGCATCTTTTCCAAAGTGGCGGCGTCAGGCTTACAGCAGCACGCCTTGAAGTCCCTCGTCACGGGTTGCCGGTAGTGGATTCCACTGTCTTGGATGACAATGCCTGCCTCAATGTTGGCTTCCTTCAAGATCAGCCACACGAGGCTCCAACCCGCCAGGGTGAGAGTGGCGTTGAGACTTCCAGCGAAGGCTGTCCCCTGCTGGTTGATATTCTTTCCCAGGGGAACGCTTAGAGTGAGGCATCCGTTTTCGTACCGCTCAATGGTGAGCCCGATGACGCTGGAAATAGGTATCTCGGTCTTGAGTCTCTCGATGAGCTCCTTCAAAGGGCCTTTCATTCTGAATTGGTCCACCGCTCCCCTTCATATAGCTTAGCATGCAGCCGACGATTCGTGATCGGAAGAGACTTCCGCAAAAAGTACTACAGGGGACTTTGAAGCTGTCGGCTCACTGGCGAGAAATTGCGGTCCTTCGGCCGATCTACTTCTTCTCAGAATCTTTTTTCGTCCCCTCCGATGGCTCTGAGGCCATCTTCTGAATTTCAGGCATCAAGGCCATGACCCGTTTCTGGGTGACCTGCATCGTCTTTGCAGTCAGATCCGGGGTTTTCTCGAGGAGCTTCTGTCCGATCGGTGATTTATAAAACGAGGTCAGCTCCTTCATTTCTGATTCCGTGAACACCTCCATGTAAGCTTCGACAAAATCCGGTTTCAGAATGTCCCAGCTCATATTCTTATAAACAAAATCCATCACCTTCGATTGACGGGCTTCGACCTCAGAAGCCTGTTCTTTGGAGACGTTCGGCATCTGGAAGAACCCCCCGATCATCTTTCGCATGGATTCCATCTGCTTTGACATCATCTGTTTCGTCTGCATGGCTTCGAGAAGTTCTTCTGCCGCTGCGCGATGGGACGCTTCATCGGCATACAACACCCTGCTCAGGTGAGTGATCATGAGCAGGCAAAATACCCAGCATAATTTCCTTTTCATGGGCGGACCTCCAATTGAATGGTTGCAGTTCAGAGCAGACGGGGACGTCTGCTCCACGCTTACTTGGGCAGCTCCGCACTGGCACGGAATTGCGGTGGTCGCCGGTGCTTTGTGGCCTGCTCAAACGAGAAAGCCAGTTTGAGAAGTACGGGCTCGCTGTAGGGTCTTCCAAAGAAGGAAATACCGACGGGCAGGCCAAAAACATACCCAGCCGGAACCGTGATGTGGGGATATCCGGCCACCGCAGCCGGTGTCGAACTGCTCCCGAAGGAGGCATCCCCATTGACGAGGTCGGTAAAGGGGGGTGGTCCGGCAGTCGGCGTCACGATGGCATCCAGCTTATGCTTCTCCAGGGTGGCATCAATTCCTTTTTCCCGGGAAAATTCCAGATCCTTGGCCAGCGCTTTCCGGTAATCCTCGCTATCGAGCGCCCCTTTTTTCTCCGCCATCAGGAGAATTTCCTGGCCGAAGAAGGGCATTTCCCGGGCGCTGTTGCGCTGATTAAATTCAATGATGTCCTTGATCGAGCGGACGGGCGCGTTGGGCCCAAGGCCCGCCAGGTATTTGTTGAGGTCCGCTTTGAACTCGTACAGGAGAACCTCGAACTCGGAATCGTCAAACTGTCCGGCCGTCGCAATGTCGGCGGGGTCCACGATCACGGCTCCCTGCTGCTTCATCACATCGATGGCCGACTCGATCAAATGAACGGTCGCCCCGTTGTAGTCGAAGAACTTCGAACGGGCGATACCGAGACGTGCCCCACGCAATCCATCCGGAACCAGAAATCTCGTATAGTCGTTGAGGGCCTTGCCGGCGCTCTCATCCGTTGCTTCATCCAGCAGGTCGACGCCGGTCATGGCGCCCAGCAGGATGGCGGCATCGGTCACGGTGCGGGCCATGGGCCCTGCGGTGTCCTGGCTGTGGGCGATCGGAATGATGCCGGAGCGGCTGATGAGTCCGACCGTGGGTTTGATCCCGACGATGGAGCAGGCTGAGGAGGGTGAAACGACCGAGCCGTCTGTCTCTGTCCCCACGGCCACGGCGCAGAGGTTCGCGGCCACGGCCGCAGCGGAGCCTGAACTGGAGCCTGAAGGCGTGCGATCCAATGCGTAGGGATTACGGCACTGGCCTCCCCGCCCGCTCCATCCGCTGGAGGAATGCGTCGATCGGAAATTGGCCCATTCGCTCATGTTGGTCTTTCCCAGCAGGATCGCACCCGCATGCCGGAGCCGCGCCGCCACAAACGCATCCCGCGCAGGAATGGAACCCGCCAACGCAAGGGAGCCGGCGGTGGTAGTCATTTTATCTGCAGTGCCAATATTGTCTTTGAGCAGGATCGGGATGCCGTGAAGCGGCCCTCGGGGTCCTTTGGCCTTGCGTTCGGCATCCAGGGCGTCGGCCGCGGCAAAGGCTTCCGGGTTGATTTCAAGGACTTGATTGAGTACGGGCCCACGATGGTTCAAGGCATCGATCCTCGAAAGGTAGGCTTCGACAATCTTGCGAGCCGTGTACTTTCCGGACTGCATACCATCCTGAAGACTCCGCAGGGTCGCTTCCTCCAGTTCAAAAGGAGCGAATGCTGATTTCTCTGCGGTCCTCTGAGCAAATTCCAGGTGCGGTAAGAAAGGTTCAGCGACAGCGAGGGCTCCTCCCAGCAGACCGGAATTGACAAACACCCTTCGAGTCATGTGATGGCGAGCAGTGGCACGTTCTTCATCATGCGGCATTGTGATTCTCCTTGGTGTGCTTGCTTTTTCGACGACAAGCGATTGCATCGCAGCCCCCCGCTCAAGCGGAAGACGTTTCAAGATTTATTGCAGCGGGGAGTCTTTGCACAGATTTTCGATATTAATACAAACGTCTTTGAACATGTTACAAAATTGTGCATGATTGAACGTGGGGGCGTCCGCAGCGGCGGACGCCCCTAATCCGAAAATTTCGCAATTACACCTTGTAACTCTATTTCCAACGTTTGGGCTAGCCGTAAACGGGGCCGTTTGCAAAACATTCAGTTCAGCCTCGATTGGGCCTGCTCCCACATGAGTGACCCGGTTGGATGACGCGCTGCAGCGGCGACCCATGATAATCACCTGAAACCGAGAGTTTGGCCGATCGTCAGTCGCCTCCGGCCCTGGCATGGTCCGGAATGCGGAAATCGGTCAAGCTTGTCCCTGGATTTTGCTCCTCCTTGCCTTCTTCGGTGAAAACCACGCGGATCTGAAGTAGAATGCCGAGGGAGCGTTCGTCCATTTGGACCTCGTGCTCCCTCCACAAACTAAAAATTAACACAGAGAGAATCACTATGAATGATCATTCACAAAAGAAAACGATCTGGCGGCTTTTTTCACTGGCACTCTCATTCGTCATGATAACTGTACTGGCCGCAAGTTTATCGCCGGCCCAGGGAAGGTACGGAGGAGAGAGGGAGAAGGACAAGAAGAAAGAAGAGGAGAAACCGCAGTTTCCTTTTCAGAGGTTTAAAGGCACGATCAACACCGTCAAGCTGGAAGAACGACGATTTCTGCTGGACACCAGTGAAGGGTTCACGGTGCTCGTCCAGGTCGACGATAAGACCAAGATCAAGCACCGGAAGGAAAAGAAAGGCGGACCCGGCGTGCTCTTTGCCGATTTGAAGAAGGGCGACATCGTGGAGGTCAGCGGGCAATTACCTCCAACCCGCATCCTGCAGGCGGAGAAAATCTTTCTTGAAGCGGCGGACAAAAAGTAATCTTCAGCGTGAATGGGTTTTCCCGGGGCACGAAAAGGCATCAGGGAACAGCATTCGCGGGTCTTGTGCATGCTTGTGACAGAGAACTTGGTGTTTCTTGTACACGGAGGGAGCTGATGCGGAAATTCATTCTCGGGGTGATTTCGATATGCTTGTCTTTGCGTCTGATCGGTGCTCAGCCGGCCACTGCTTTATCTCCGGTCGTGAGGGCATTCGTGAGCGTCGATGCGCCGGTCTTCGCGTTGACGCATGTCCGGGTGATCGATGGGACCGGCGCAGCCGCCGTGGAAGATCAGACTGTTGTCGTTGAGAGCGGACGAATCAAGGCCATCGGAAGGTCGGCGGATATCAAGGTCCCCGAGAACGCCAAGGTCCTCGACCTCAGTGGAAGCACCGTGATCCCCGGCATCGTTGGGATGCATGATCACATTTTCTATCCCTCGGGCGGGGGGAGTGCGCTCTATAACGACTTGGCGTACAGCGCGCCACGGCTTTATCTGGCCGGCGGAGTGACAACCATCCGCACTACCGGCAGCCTGGAGCCTTACACGGACTTGAATCTGAAGAAGTCGATCGATGCCGGAAGAGTTCCGGGACCCAAAATGCACGTGACTGGCCCGTATCTCGAAGGTCCGGGGGCATTCACCCTGCAGATGCACGAGCTGACCAGTCCTGAGGATGCGCGGCGAATGGTCGAGTACTGGGCCGACCAGGGCGTGACCTCGTTTAAGGCGTACATGAACATCTCGCGCGCGGAGTTGGCAGCAGCCGTCGGGGCGGCGCATCAACGCGGATTCAAGGTCACCGGGCACCTGTGTTCGGTCGGATTTCGTGAGGCGGCCGGCTTGGGCATTGACGACCTGGAACACGGGTTATTGGTGGATGCCGAGTTTGTCGCCGGCAAGAAGCCCGACACATGTCCTCCGCCCCAGGAAGCCAGAGACAGCATTGCCAAGCTTGATCTGGAGAGCGCCCCGGTTCAGGAGATGATTCGCGACCTGGTCGAGCATCATGTGGCGATCACTTCAACGCTGCCGGTGTTCGAGATTTCCGTGCCCAATCGCCCGCCGTTGGACCAGCGTGTTCTTGATGCATTGTTGCCCGAAGCGCGGATAGATTACCTTTCCATACGCGCGCGGATCGGCCAGTCCCCTTTGCCGGGCCGAGAGGCGGCCTTCAGGAAAGAGCAGCAGTTCGAACGCGAATTTGTAAAGGCCGGAGGGATGTTGATTGCGGGGTTGGACCCGACCGGGTACGGAGGCGTGATCCCCGGATTTGGGGATCAACGCGAAATCGAATTGCTGGTTGAGGCAGGATTCACACCCCTTGAAGCGATCAAGATAGCAACGTCCAACGGAGCGCAGTTTCTGGGTGAATTGGATCATATCGGCACACTCGCGGCGGGGAAGCAGGCGGATCTGGTCGTGATCCAGGGGGATCCCTCTAAGAACATTTCCGACATCAAGAAAGTTACTCTTGTCTTCAAAGATGGCATCGGCTATGACTCGGGAAAGTTGATTGAATCGGTGCGGGGGATGGTGGGATTGCGGTGAAACAGGTGCCAGTTGTCGGTGAAGAGCAGTCAGCATTCAGCTCTCAGCCATCAGAAAACCCTATTGGGGCGACTAACGGGGTCTATTTCGAATTCTAGGCTGATCAGTCTCCCATTCAGATTCTTGGTCTACTGGTGTCAACTGATCGCTGAGGGTTGAGAGCTACCCACGGGCAACTGACAACTGAGAACTGACAACTTTCTTCAGAATCTCTTCCCGCTCCGCAGCCGTTGTCACCCGGTCCAGGGTCGGGTACAGAATCTGCTTTTCGCGCTCGTCGTGATGTTCGATGAGCCAGCGAAACATCGCTTCCTGGTAAAGGATCTCGATTGCCTGACGGGTGGCTTTCTTCCCTTGAATTTTTCCTCGGGGGAGCAGCTTCTTGAGGCGGTCGATGAATTCCACGATGCGCTGGTGCTCACCCAGAAAGAGCTGGGGGTCGCCCCCCGGCACCTTTCCGGCCCTCGAATAAACGGGCATGAGCAACCCTTCCTCCTCCCGAATGTGACGCTTGATCTTCCGCTCGTAGCTCTTCAGCCTCCGCAACGCCAGAGGAAAATCCTGGCGGAGCAAGGCTTCCTGGTGCTCGAGAAACACCTCGAAAATGTCATGATGCGTATTCAATAGATCAAGGAATGAAGCCGCTTGACCGGCGTCCCTTTCCCGATCCCTACCCTTTATGGTTTTTATGCGCATTGATTCTCCTCGAGAGGTCAATCCAAGAAAGAAGTGTCATAAGAGAGAACGCCGGGTCCCTGCAACCTGCCGCCACCAAAATTCCCTCACCATTTCACCGGGATTCTGCTAGTATTTTTGGCTCGCATTCACCTGAAATCAAGACTCAAAAGCAAAAAGTTATCACTGCCGTCTTGAAGCCGTCACCATCGGAAGCCGACCGCTGAATCTCATCCTGACCTGCGGGCCCGACAAGGGAGGAACAATGGAGCGTATTCTGTCGCACGAGTTTCTTAGAGTTGTGGAGCAGGCGGCCATTGCCACGGCTCACACCATGGGACAAGGGGACCGACATCTGTCCGACCAGGTCGCCGTCGAAGAGATGCGAAAGGTCATGGACACCCTCGAGATCGACGGAACCATTGTAATCGGAGAGGGAGAACGGGATGAAGCCCCCATGTTGTATGTGGGCGAGCGGGTGGGCCTGGGGGCGAAAAACGACGATCGAAACATGCCTCGAATTGACATTGCCGTCGACCCCCTGGAAGGAACGAACCTGTGCGCCATGGGTGCTCCCAACGCCATCGCAGTGCTGGCGGCCTCCGAAGGGGGGGGATTGCTCAATGCCCCCGATACTTACATGGAAAAGATCATCGTGGGCCCCTCATGCAAGGGGGCGGTGGAACTCGATGCTCCCCCCAAGGACAATCTCAGAGCCATCGCGCGGCGGCTCGACCGCGATGTGGAAGACCTCGTGGTCATCGTACTGGACCGCCCCCGCCATCAGAAACTCATCGACGCCATCCGAGAAGCGGGGGCCCGCATTCGCCTGATCGGGGATGGAGATCTCTCGGCCGGAATTTCGGCCGCGGTCGTCGGGACGGGCGTTCACGCCGTCATGGGGATAGGCGGCGCCCCCGAAGGGGTGCTGACCGCCGCGGCCTTGCGCTGCTTGAATGGGGAGATCCTGGGCCGCCTGGTGGTGGCCAAGGAGGGACAGCGCGAGCGGATGGAGGCGATGGGGATCAAGGATTTGACCAGGATTTACTCGACGGAAGACCTGGCCCCGGGAAAGAAAATCATCTTTGCGGCGTGCGGGGTCACGGACGGGAACCTCTTGAAGGGGGTCCGTTACTTTGGCGAGGGCACACGTACTTCCTCCCTGGTCATGACCCTGGAGGATCACAAGGTACAGTTCATCGATACCGTGCACTTGGAAAAACGGCCGGATATTAAAGTGCGGTTCTTTTGAAAGAAGTTGTCAGTTCTCGGTTCTCAGTTGTCGGTAAGAGCTTTCAGCTATCAGCCACCAGCTTTTGGCGGGAGGCTTACTGGGGGTTGTAAGCATGGTTCGAAGCAGCAATTGACCGCTGATTGGAAATCAGGTCCTTGAACAAGAAGGCGATCCTCTGGTTCGGTTGCTGATAGCTGACCGCTGATAGCCATTACTGAGAACTGACAACTGAGAACTGACAACTTACTTCAGGATTGAACCAGAATGACCGAGCAACACAAAACCCAAACAGTTTACGGGATCCTTCTCGCCGTCGCCATTCTCTGGAACCTGGCGTTCATTGCGGCGCCGTGGAGCTGGGCACAAGGGCATACGATTGTGGCTACAGGGTTGTACTTGATGTTTTCTCCGGTGTGTCATCAGCGGGCGGACCGGTCTTTCTTTGCATTCGGTCACCATCTGGCGGTGTGCCATCGCTGCACCGGGATTTACCTGGGGGCGCTGGCAGGCCTCTTGTTGGTTCCGCTGCTGAGCCTGGCGCGGCCCGGGAAAAGGGAGGGACTGGTTCGAGTTCGAATTCAGAACCGGGCATTGTTGTTGCTCGCCCTGGCGCTGATGGCCGCGGATGTGGGAGGCGAACTTTTGGGAATACGCCACAGCACCCCGATGTCTCGATTTTTGACCGGTGCCTTTTGTGGTATAGTGGCAACGTTCTATTTACTGCCAGCCATTTTCGATATCTTTATCAAGGTTTCCAAAGAGTCCAGACCCGCCGTCGCCACTGATGTTTCCGGAATCAAAATATTCTGAATGCAACCACGGCATTGAAAGCAGGGAGTTGTCATTGGAGACTGGGAACCGAGTGAAAACGCTGAGTGGGAGCGGCTTCAAGGCGCCAGTCAGGGTTCACTGAGTAGCCAAGACCAAGGAGGATCTTTATGGCTCTATTTTGCTCAAAGTGCGGGACCGCTATCGTCACGGGATCAAAATTCTGTCAGGCGTGCGGGGCGCCGGCGCCTCAACCGATGCAAGCTGCGCCGCCTCCCCCAGCCCAACCACAGCAGCAATGGGCCGCACCTCCGCCGGTTCCACCCCCTCAGCCACAACAGCAGTGGGCTCCACCGCCATATGCAGCCGGTCAGCCCGGACCTCCGACGAAGAAGACCGGAGGAGCCCTCAAAGTTATCTTGATCGTTCTTGGGGTCATCGTCATCCTCATCGTGGTGGCCGTCGTAGGCGTTAGCCTGTTTATCAAGAAGACCGTGCTCGATAACGTCTCGGTAAAAGAGGGGCCGGGAGGGAGAGCCGAGGTCTCCATCAACACCCCCAAGGGACAGATCAAACTTAACTCGAAGGCGGACATTTCTGAAGAAAAGCTGGGTGTCCCGATTTATCCGGGCGCCAGGGCCGAGGAAGGGTCAGGCTCTTTCAGCATCTCCGGGGGGGAAGGGGAGAAGGGCGGCACTTTGGGCGGCGCCACCTTCACCACAACCGACAGCATCGACAAGGTGGTCGAGTTTTACAAGAGCCGGCTGGGTAACAAGGTCAGTGCCTTTGATTCCGCTTCCGGAGGAAAACACACGGTCGTCTTGAATGTGGCGATCCAGAACGGCTGGAAGATGATCACGATCGAGGATGAAGGGACAGGCGTGACCAAGATTGCGGTCGCGAGCCTTTCCGGGAATTCGCCGCAGTAATCTATTCGGCGGAGTGTTCTAACTGGTGATGCAGATATGCATCGGGTTTCCAGAAACAGAGCGATAGACACTTAATCAAGGGAGAGTGACATGGCCGCTTTTTGCCCGAATTGTGGAAACACGATTGATGAAGGAGCGAGGTTTTGCCAGAAGTGTGGAGCCGCATCGCCGCAGCCTGCCGCAGCGGCCCCTCCGCCCCCACCGCCACCTCCTGCTCCGGAACCACAGTGGACTCCCCAACCCCCTCCTCCACCCCAAGGACAATGGACGCCACCTCCCTCGGGGTTTCCTGCGGCGCCTGCGGGCGCCCCTTCAAATAAGATGAAAGCAGCACTGTTGGGAGGGCTGGTGGGGGGCCTTTTGTCAGGTCTTCCGTTTATTAAGGCCGGCAACTGTTGCTTCTGCCTTTGGGTCATGCTCGGCGGGGTCATCGCTGTCTATATATACAGCAAACAGCTTTATGCAATGACGGGGGGCACGGCGGCTCTCCTGGGTATGCAGAGCGGAATGGTCTCGGCAGTGGTCTCCACGATTATTTCCATCCCTTTTCAGCTCATCATGACCCGTGTGGCGGGGGGATTCCAACGGGAGATGATCGAGAAGATGATGGAACAAAATCCCGACTTCCCACCTCAGTTTCGGGACTTTATGCTCAGGATGTTTTCTCCGGAATTTGCTGTCGGATTGATTATTTTCGGTTTCATCATCTCGCTGGTTGTTTTCTCACTCTTTGGCGCCCTTGGCGGGATCATTGGGAGGTCGCTATTCAAATCCCATATGGTCGGCGATGTGAAGAGACCGAGTTGAACTGACAAGGGCCTTCGAAGACCCGGCTGAAGCGGGTCATGACAAGGGTTCCGAGGGGTTCAAGCCTTGAATTGCTTTGGGAACTGATCCTTAGGGAAATTACTTTTTTAAGGACGGGCCTGAGAATTTTGAATCCCGGTTGTTTCTACTGGTCAACTCCAAGTGCATGATGAGGAACTTGGACGCCGCGAGCTTTTGCGATCGATATTCAAGGGCGTTCGTTGTCCTCTTGCTGCTCCTTTTCTTCTTCCACGCCGTAACCCAGATTCCCCGGAAATCTCTGACCGTCGATGAGCCCGCCAACGTTGCGGTGGGCTATGCATTCCTGAAAACCGGCGATGTCAACCTGGGGGAAGACACTCCGCCGCTGGTGCGTGTGATCAGTGCCCTGCCGCTGCTGGCCCTGCACCCCCGGCTGCCGCTGGAAGATGCGAGCTGGCGCGACCGAATCCACTGGAAATTCGGAAACGTGTTTTTCGATTCCAACCCGCCCCCGCTCTACTTCCGGATGATTTTTTGGTCCCGGGTGCCTATGGTGCTTATTGCCTGTGCCCTGGGAGGATGGGTCTATTTTGTGGCGCGTCGTTTCTTCGGGAGCTGCGCCGCTTTGGTTGCGCTGTTTTTGTTTACCCTCGAGCCCAACATCCTCGCCAACGCGATGCTGGTCAAGAACGACCTCGCCTCGGCTCTCGTTTACTTGTGGTTTTTCTATGCGGCATGGCTCTATCTGCTTTCTCCCGATCTGCGGAGAGCATTGCACGTGGCCGCGGTGCTGGCGATCGGGATGATGACAAAATTCTCATTGTTGTTGCTTTTCGGCCTCGCAGGGATCGTTTTCATCACTGCATTTCTTCTCCATCGGGAGAGGAGATCCTCGAAACCCACCATCGCTCACCCCACTATTCTCAAGAACCACCTGATGCATGGCCTGGCAGGGGCGGTCCTGATTATCGGGATCGCGAACCTCGGATATGGGCTGGAGCTGTTCCGCCCGCACCTTTCGCATGTACCGCTCCATTCCAGTGTATCTCGAGTTCTGGTGCATCTTCTTCCCATAACGCTGCTGGCAGGAATCGAGAGCGTGTTTCAAGTCACGGGTACGGGTTGGCCGGCCTTTCTGGCGGGGCACTATTCGAGTACCGGTTGGTGGTATTACTATCCGCTTGCCCTTGCCATCAAACTCCCGATCCCGATCCTTGTTTTTTTCATCTCCGGGTTTGTCTACGGTCTCTATGTGGTCGTCCGGGACAGGGATTGGCGGTGGTTTCTTCTTTTGCTCGCCGTAGTCATCTATCTCGTTCCCAGCCTGGGCAGCAAGGTGAACGCCGGCCTGCGCCATATTCTCCCGATCTTCCCGCCGATGTGCATCCTGGCGGGCGCGATGGTCGCACGGATCCTTGAGCGGGGTCGGAAACCCGTGAAGGTGGCGGTTGCAATCTTACTGGTGGCGCTGCCGATTTTGGTGTTGAGGACATATCCGGATTATCTGGCCTATTTCAACGAGATCATCGGAGGACCACGGAACGGATGGAAATACCTGAGCGATTCCAATTTGGACTGGGGGGAAGAACTCCCTCGCCTGGCTTCCTATGCTCGTGAGAATCAGATCGATGATCTCAAGCTGGCCTATCTGGGCGGGGGCAATCCGGAGTTTTATGGGATGCACGCTACGATGTTGGAGGTTCCTTACGCCTGGGAGCCGCACGATCTCCCTCCGAAAATGTCTCCCTCATCAGGAACTTATGCGATCAGCGTGACGCTTCTCCAGGGCACTGTCTTCGGAGATCGTCGTGACTATTTTCAATATTTTCGGGATCGAGAGCCGATGGCTCGGCTGGGGGAGTCGATTTTTGTTTTTCAAGTGCATTAGTGTATTTGACGGGAAATTGGAACGGCCGGAGAGTAGAGGTGATAGGTAATAGGTTATAGGAAGAAACAGGAAACCTGACGTTGGCTGTTTGAGGAATGAAGCGAGCGTCGTTGTCTGTTGCGGAGAGTTCAACTCCCGTACCGAGCTTCTAAGACCTCTCGCCGACCTCTGTCTTTGTAGTTCATTGGGTGAAACCTAACACCAAACACCTAATACCTATCACCTCTTTCCTCATTAGAAACCTATCTCTTATGCAACAGCGACGTGGGGACACCACAAAAATTCCTGGAGACTATCAATACTGCGCATTGACTCGGGGGAATCCGGTCCAGCGGTTCTGGCATTACAGCAAACAGCTGGCGATAAAGAGATATCTCCCGCCTGGGTCCGGCGAACGCATCTTGGATGTTGGATGCGGCTCCGGCGTGATCACTTCTTTTCTGGGGGAATCCGGCGCATCGGTTCTGGGAATTGACAGCAGCGAAGACGCCATCGCATTTGCCTCTCAAGAATTCTCCGCCCCGAATGTGAGGTTCGAGCGACTACTGGTTGACGACCTGGTCGGTCTGGATCACTTGTCGTTCGACAAGATTTATTGCCTGGAGCTCATTGAGCACATCTACCGGAACCAAACCCGGGAGTTGTTCCAGCAATTCCGGACACTGGTCAAGCCCGGGGGAAAGGTTTTTGTCACCACGCCGAATTACCGATCTCTTTGGCCTCTGATCGAATGGATCATGGATACGGCGCGGCTTGCGCCTCAGATGTCGGAGCATCAGCATGTGGAATTCTTTAATGCCCGGAAGCTGCAGGACACAGGCCTGGAGTGCGGATTTGAAATGGAGGAAAGTGTCTCCATGTGCTTTCTCGCCCCCTGGCTCGCCCCCCTGAGCTGGCGCCTGGCCGAAAAAGCGGACGTACTCGAAAGCCGTTTACCATTCCACATGGGATCGATTTTGATTGGAGTGTTCGCAAAAAAGGAAGCTGGACAGGGATTAGCTTCTGCTTGACTCGAATGCGATTGAAATGACGGTAAAGGGCGCAGAGATGTTTGGCGGGGGCGCATCTTTGCTCCATTTGGCGGAAGCGCAGGCTTGATTCGTAGCCGTCCGCAGACATGGACGCTGGGGCGGTCATGTCTGCGCCACCAGACGATTCAATCATCCGAAGGGCAGTTGCTGTCAGAAGAGAACGGATCGCTATTGCTGACAACTGACAACTGACAACCGGCAACTATTCCAACCGCCTGCCCGTCAGGCGTTCAATGCGCTTGGCGATGGGAGGGTGGGTCGAAAAGAGATTTCCGATAGCGCTCATCAGGCCCCCGCCGGTGAAGGGTTGAATGATAAACAAGTGGGCCGTCGAGGGGGAAGCCACCATCGGAATCCGCTTCGAGTAGGCATCCAGCTTTTGAAGCGCGCTCGCCAGTCCCTCAGGGTTGTGCGTCATTTCAGCGCCACTGGCATCGGCCTGGTATTCGCGAGACCGTGAAATCGCCAGTTGGATCAAGAGGGCGGCAATCGGCGCTACGATAATCATCAACAGACCGGAAAGCACGCCGCCACCCCGTTCGTTGTCGCTGCTGCGTCCTCCAAAACCCCCAAACAACTCAGCCCAGTAAGCCATGCGTGCAATCATCGTTAACGCGCCGGCAATGGTCGCTGCCACGGCGCTGATCAGGATGTCGCGGTTCTTCACATGGCTGAGTTCATGGGCCAGCACACCCTCAAGTTCCCGCTCGTCCAGGATTTTCAAAATACCCTGGGTGACGGCAACTGAGGCATGGTCGGGATTCCGTCCCGTGGCAAAGGCGTTGGGTGAATCCGTCGGAATCATATAAATCTTCGGCATCGGCAGTTGATTGTTGGCCGCGAGCCGTTCGCAGATGCGATAGACCATGGGCGCTTCTTCGCGTGAAATGGGAACGGCGCCATTCATCGCGAGGGCGATCTTGTCGGACCAGAAATAACTTGCGAAATTCATCACAACGGCGAGTCCGAGGCCCAGCATCAAGCCGTTTTGACCGCCAACGGCCTCACCTACAAACAACAGCAAGCCTGTCAGCAAGCCCAACAGTAAAACCGTTTTCAGTCCATTCATAGTCGTGCGTGCCTTTCGTTCCTGCAATGGATTGGATTTGTGCAGGTGGCCAGAGGTTGTCTCCAAGATGTTAATAGTAAGATTCAAAAGCGAATTGTCAATGAAGCGAAGGTATCAGGTGTCGGGCAAGCTGTCAGCTTTCAGCTCTCAGCCATCAGCAATCAGCTTCGGACTTATTGAATGGGTGTATCCAAAGATGAATAGGCTTCTAATTTCATGAAATCCCGTCTCATTAAGCAGCAGCTCCTCTTCCTTGTGTTATCTGACAGCTGATAGCTGATCGCTGAAAGCTGGTCTTCAAAAACAATCCATAAATGCGCTGACTGAAAACACGGCCTTTCCAATTCCGGGCTCACCATAGCCGGGAGGAGGCGTCAGCTTGTACTTACGCAAAATGCGGTGGTAGGTTTCCAGCAAGCGCACGTGGTACTGAAGCGGTGCGCCCTGCGGGTTTGTTTTTCCCAGCACGCTCAACGGCTCCGGACACCACGTGGTGAACCGCGGTTTGATCCCCTGAGACATGAAAAACTCCAGTCCCTCGGCCGTCGATGCCATGGCGTCTTCAACCTCAGTGAAGCCGTGAGGCTGCGCCATTTCGATGCCGGCAACGAAGTTCGGGATCACGTGGTCGGGACCAAACACCCGGGCGGCTTCCACAATCCGGCGGTGCCACTCCTCGCGTCCCACGTACCGGCCCTTTCCCGCACAGATGATTCCGAACAACCGGTCATCCCAGATTTCATAATTGGGATGATAAATTTGCACGCCGGCATCTTTGAAACGTTTCACGTCGTCCAGGGGCAGCGCCTGCACCACCAATTTAGAGATCCAGCGGCGCGGAAATCTTTTCTCAATGGCGAGGGGATAGCGTTCGTAAAAGTCCGCCTCCGTTTGGCCACGGAGCTTGGAGGTGATCGATCCCCCCGTCACCGTGTAAGCCCTTGCTTCCTGGTCCGTCTCGGCGATGATCTCCAGCGCTTCAAGAATCTCCTCGGGGGTTTTAACAATCTGATACGGGCGCCCGGCGGATATCTGTTGGCGATAATTTTCGTTGATGTCGCAAAACTGGCACTCTTCTTCAAATCCGAAATACTGGCACTTCCGATAGACCGTCAAATAGAGCAGATAACCCCACTCGATATTGGGTGCTACCTCGTCGAGCGGCCGTCCGCTGGAGAGAGCGCGGTCGTAATACCGTGGCCGGGGCCGGTATTGAACCTCACAGAGAACCTCCCGGCGCGAATCCGCCATTCCATCCTCGCGCTGTCCGGCTTGAATAGTAAGGGCAAGCTTGCCGTTCGTATCAATCTCGACGCGATAGGGGGAGTGTGGATTGAGCCGCACCGACACAATCGTCTTCCGAAATCCTCTGGGTCCTTCTGTCAGGCAAATCTCTTCGGGGGCGCTCAGATCCTCACGCCGCTCGCCCATCTCTTTGATGGGAATCATGTCAAATGAAAAAATGAAGTAGGACTTCGGCTGCATCCCCGCCGCCACGCGCAGGGCATCGTCGCTGAACGACACCCCCCCGCGCAGAAGGTCCTCTTTGACGATGGCCTCCGGCGGGATCGTGGGATGGTCAGCAATAAGCTGTTCGATGAGATCTATCCTGGGGGTCTCGACTGACTTCGTCATGCAACCATGGTCCCTTCTCTGCTTCCTGGGATGCGGAGAGAACGGCAACTCGCTAGCATATCATTGGGATCAGGGGGAAGGGAATAGATGATAGGGAATAGGGAATAGGTGGAGAAGCTGGCAGCAAATAGGCGATTAGGGTTAGATAATAAGTGCCATGACCTCGTGCACGAATTCTAGTGAGACGTGGTGCAGCAACGGTCAAACCATTTGAACTCCATACCTAAAACCCATTCTCACTCACCCGTCACCTACCTGCTATTTCCTATCACCTATCATCTATTCCCTCACACCGCTCGAGCTTTTTTCGACGAGACGTCCTTCTCCGACTGGGGTTGAAACAGCATGACACCCCTTTCGAGGTCGGCATCGACCTGCAGCATGTCTCCCGTATGGACAATCCCTTCCAGCAGCTGCATCGACAACGGATTGACGATCAGGCGCTGGATGGCCCGTTTCATGGGACGGGCCCCATACTGCGGATCAAATCCCTCGCGCAACAGCAGCTCGCGGGCAGGGTCGGTGAGGGAGATCCCGATGTTGCGTTCCGTCAGCATCCGCTCGAGGTGGAAGATCTGGAGGTCGATGATCTTCTGGATTTCGTTCCGCCCCAGCGAATGGAAAATAATGATGTCATCCACGCGATTCAGGAACTCGGGCTTGAAGTTTTCCTGCATGATCTGCATCACCTGTTCCCTCAGGCGCGACTCGATGTCGCCTGCGGAGACTCCATGTTTCCGGTCCTCTTTGTGCGAGCTGCTGAACCGCGCCTGAAATTCCTGGATCATCGAGGAGGCGAGGTTCGAGGTCATGATCAGGACGGTGTTTCTGAAATCGATCGTCCGCCCTTTGCCGTCAGTTAGTCGGCCATCATCGAGGATTTGCAGCAGCACGTTGAACACGTCGCTGTGCGCTTTCTCAATTTCATCAAACAAAACGACGGAGTACGGGCGGCGCTTGATCGCTTCCGTCAGCTGCCCCCCTTCCTCATATCCCACGTAGCCGGGCGGCGCCCCGATCATGCGGGACACGGAATGTTTCTCCATGTACTCGCTCATGTCGAGGCGCACCATGGCATGTTCGTCGTCGAAGAGGAATTCCGCCAGGGCGCGGGCCAACTCCGTTTTTCCCACGCCGGTCGGCCCCAGAAAAATGAAGGACCCGATGGGACGCTTGCGGTCCTGCAGCCCCGCCCGACTCCGCCGGATGGAATTGGAAACCGCCACCAGGGCTTCTTCCTGTCCGATGACCCGGGCCCGGAGGCGATCCTCCATCTTGATCAGCTTGGCCACCTCTCCTTCGAGCATCTTGGAGACCGGGATGCCGGTCCAGCGCGAGACGACCGCCGCAATATCCTCTTCGTCCACTTCCTCCTTGAGGAAACGCCCATTCTCAGACCGGGCCAGGAGTTCGGCGTTCTGTTTCTCCAGCTCTCTTTGAGCGCCCACCAGCGCGCCGTAGCGGATTTCTGCCACCCGCTGGTAATTCCCCTCGCGTTCCGCCTTCTGCTCTTCCAGCCTGAGGCCCTCGATCTGTTCTTTCAGCTGCCGAATCCGGGCGATGTGCTCCTTCTCGGACTGCCAGCGCAGCTTCATCTGGCTGGACTTTTCCCGGAGTTCGCTGAGCGAGAGCTCGATCTTCTGCAGCCGCTCTCTGGAGGCCGGATCGTCCTCACGCTTCAACGCCTGCTTTTCGATTTCGAGCTGCATGATATCGCGTTCGAGCTGATCGATCTCCGTCGGCATCGAATCAATCTGAATCCGCAGGGAGGATGCGGCTTCGTCGACCAGATCGATGGCCTTGTCCGGCAGAAAACGGTCGCTGATATAGCGGTTCGACAGGGTAGCCGCCGCGATGATGGCGCTGTCCTTGATTTTCACGCCATGATGAACCTCGTAACGCTCCTTCAGTCCCCGCAGAATCGAGATCGTATCCTCGACTGTGGGCTCTCCGATATAGACCTGCTGAAAACGCCGTTCGAGGGCGGCGTCTTTCTCAATGTATTTCTTGTATTCGTTAAGGGTGGTGGCGCCAATGCAGTGCAATTCGCCGCGTGCCAGGGCCGGCTTCAACATGTTGGAGGCATCGATGGCGCCCTCGGCGGCGCCCGCGCCGACCACGGTGTGGAGTTCGTCGATGAAGAGAATCACCTGGCCCTCGGCTTCATTGATCTCCTTCAAGACGGCCTTGAGCCGGTCTTCGAACTCGCCCCGGTACTTGGCGCCTGCCACGAGCGCCCCCATGTCGAGGGCCACGATCCGCTTGTTCTTGATCGTCTCCGGGACATCTCCCGCCACAATGCGGCGGGCGAGTCCCTCCACGATGGCGGTTTTTCCGACGCCCGGCTCGCCGATCAAAACGGGATTGTTTTTCGTGCGGCGCGACAGGACCTGGACCACGCGCCGGATCTCATCATCGCGGCCGATGACGGGGTCCAGCTTTCCCTTGCGTGCCAGTTCGGTCAGATCGCGGGCGTACCGCTCCAGGGCCTGGTATTTGTCCTCGGGATTCTGATCGGTCACCCGCTGTGAACCACGGATGGTTTGAAGCACCTTGAGAATCGCATCCCGGGTGACGCCGTGCCGCTGGAGGATCTTCTGGGCGGCGTCGTTTTTCTGGTCAGCAATGGCCAGCAGCAAGTGTTCTGTGGAAACATACTCGTCCTTGAACTGATCGGCTTCCTTGAATGCCTTTTCAAACACCTGGTTGAGCGTGGGGGCGATGAATTGCTCGAAGCCGCTCGTGACCTTGGGCAGGCGCGACAGTTCGGTCTCCACCTCGCCCAGCACAGCGTTGGTCGAGACCCCGAGCTTCTGCAGCGCCGGCACCACCACGCCTTCGGGCTGCAGCAGAAGCGACATCAGCAGATGGATTGGCTCCAACTGCTGATGGCCTTGCTTGGAGGCCACGTCCTGCGCCGCCTGAACGGCTTCCTGACCTTTCAATGTGAATTTATCGAATCGCATAAGTAAATAGAGTCAACGAATAGTATAGGAGAAAACTTGTGGCTTTCCCCTCTCCTTTTCATGCAAGATCAACTCGGCTCCCCGGAGGCGGGTGTCCCCGCCCGAGGGTCAATCCCGGGCCTGCTGGCCGGAGGATCAGCTGATGTTCACCTTGATTTGTTTTGACTTGGTCTCCACCTTCTTCGGCAAAGTGATTTTCAAGACCCCATCTTTGTACTCGGCACTGATTTTGTCTTGGTCGACCGAAGTGGGGAGAGTGAAGGATCGCGAAAAGGCCCCGTAGGCCCGCTCCACGCGATGGTAGTTTTCCTCCTGGGTTTCCTTTTCGAACTTGCGCTCCCCTTTCAGGGTCAGGGTGTTGTTCACCAGCCGGATGTCAAGGTCCTTCTCCTTCATTTCGGGCAGTTCCGCCTTCACCACGATGTCGTGGTCGGTTTCGTAAATGTCCACCGCCGGCGACCAGGCCCCCGAATCCATGGATTCATTCCCGGTCCGCAGCCGGCCAAACCGCTCATCCAACAATCGATTCATACGGTCCTGCAACGTAATCAGGTCGCGAAACGGTTCACACCGGACGATTGCCATGATGACCTCCCTTGTCGCCCAATACCTGCCGTGCAATCCGATACTAAGATTCGGGTTTTGTGCTGTCAAGGGAAGCGAAGAGTTGTCAGTTCTCAGTTGTCGGTTCTCAGAATGCAGTAGCTAGTTCTAAGCCCTCATTTACTGATCGGCGGGGAGAGTGAGGCACAATATCGCCAAGGTCAAGGGCTCATCGGTTACAACCAAATCTCTTGTCCTGGCCTTTGCTGACAACTGGGAACTGACAACTGAGAACTGCTTTCCGGCAACTGAGGACTGACAACTTCACTCCACCGCCTGCAGGACCACGCACTTGAGATACAGCGTTTCCGGCATGGACAGAAGAAACGGATGATCGCTGGACTGGGTTCGTTTTTCAATCACAGCAAAATGGCGGTGCGCGTCGGCGGCGGCTTCTGCGAGTAAGTTGAGGAAGTCAATTTCGGAAACATGTTGGGAGCAGGAGCAGGAAATGAGAATCCCGCCAGGGGCCAGCATTTTCATGGCGCGAAGGTTGATTTCTTTGTAACCGCGCCGCGCGTTTTCGAGATTCGTTCGCTTCTTTGCAAAGGCGGGGGGATCGAGGACAATCGTGTCAAATCTTGCCTTCATGGTATCGAGGGCCTTTAATTCGTCAAAGACATTGGCTTCCTTGAATTGCACGTTCTTCACCTCGTTGAGCTGGGCGTTGCGCTCACCCAGGTCCACGGCGGAGGCCGAGCTGTCGATGGCCAGGACATGTTCTGAGCGAGCAGCGATGTTCAAGGCAAATCCGCCCGCGTAGGAAAAGCAGTCCAGGGCGACCCCGCGAGCATATCCCCTTGCCATCAGATGATTTTCACGCTGATCGAGAAAGGATCCGGTTTTCTGCCCCTCAAGAAGCCGGGCGATGAACCGGATGCCATTTTCCCGGTAAATGATCTCTTCGGGCACCTCTCCATCGACGAGACCGCATTTCAGGTCCAGGCCTTCCAGTTCGCGAATGCCGGCGTCGTTGCGTTCCACGATCGCCCGGGGATGGAACTCTTCCTTCAGAATCCGGATGATCCACGGCTTGACCTTGTCGGCACCCTGGCTGAGCGTCTGGAAGACCAGGATATCGACAAACCGATCAATGATGATTGAGGGCAGCCCATCGCCTTCCGCGTTCACCAGCCGGTAGGCTTCAGTCTCCTGCAAGGAGGATTCCCGGCGGTGCACTGCGGCCAGAATTCTCTTCCGGAAAAACGCCTCATCCACGACCTCGGTCTCGCGCGCCGTCAAGAGACGCAAGGCGATTTGTGATGTTGAGCTGTAAAAGGCACGACCTAAGAACCGGCCACGGAAGTCCCAGACTTCAACCGTCATCCCCGGTTCCACACTCTCCGGACGCTCGAGGTCGCTCTTGTAAATCCAGAGATGGCCCGCCTCGACGCGCGCCGCAGCCTTGTGGTTGACTCGGATGGTGGCCGATGGAGTGGTATTCGACATTTTTCCCTACTTTATCACACAACCGGGAAGTCTCCATGTCTCGCGGAGCATCGTTAGCGTCTCCGGTGTTTGTCGGTATCACTGAGGGCCTCGACGCGGTGGGTGCTCAAGCCTCCACTTCTCTCTGGGGCGCCTGCCGGTTTCATGGAGATGAAAGCATACCACGGTTTTCTCAGGTCTGGCCGGCAGGTGTGGGGCCGAAGCCGATCGGGTCATTGCACGGTCTGGTGGAAATAATCCTTAAATTTGGTTTTCACGGAAAGCGGTTGCGAAGAACTTCTGAAGTCACAGGGAATAAAAAAGCGCTCGCGTGGTCTTATAGATAGTGGCCGATCGAAGGGTTTAATAAAAAAAGTTTATTTGAAGGGAGTCTAATAATCGTTCGGCGGCATCAAAGTATATGCTAGTATGAATCAAGATTAAGCGATGAATGCCAATTGTGGCAGAGTTCGTGGCTTGGGAGGGCCGGGAATAGCACGAGGATGAGCAGGGCAAATCTGCCCCGACGTTCCGTGCCACTTCATACATCCCGGGGATCCATTACGGTCCAGCTCCTGCATCTGATACTGGTTTTTTGCCCGCGATTCCAGACTAGCTTTCGAGTGCTTGCGCTGTCTATTTTGGTTTTGTTCGAAAGGGGGACCGAAACATGAACAAAAGGATGACGCAGCCGTTCTGGTATAAGACCTCGACGGGAAGGTATGTGGCGAGGGACAATCGGGCCCGCCTGGACGCCTCAACCGTAGCGCTTGTCCGGGACCTGTTGAAAGAAGACCGGGAACTTGAACCCGCCCGGCCACCGGCGCAAAAAAGTGATCCGACCATTCCACTCGGAATTGCCGAATCGCCGCTTCCTTTTGAAGCCGTCCACCAGTGGGTGACCTGGGCAATCCGGGGAAATAATCACAGCCATTGATCAACTGTAACCGTCGCACCTCATTCCGGGGCCGGACGACTCTCGGGTCATCGGGATGCCCGCGCTGGTATCGGGGTGTGGAAGAATTGAAGATGACCGTATCCACCCGGCACGCCATCAGCGGCAGAGGGATGACCCTGCCTGTTGGCTTGGCTTTCCCCGCCCAGAGTCCTTCCATCCTCGATTCATCTGTTGGCCCGGTGCCCCCTGACAGGGAGCGGACGGAAAAGAATTGGTAGAACGATGAAATCCTGCCCTTAGATCCCTCGCTTGATTTGCCTCATCGGAGAATGATAGATTAAATGGACTCTTCACCCAATCGAAGAATCTGTTTGGATTGACTCACCTCACTGCCAGAGAGCGTCCGGGTTTCCTATGAAGAAGGAGGCTTCATCGCACCCACGGCCTATCGCTGATGGAGTTCCTTCCTCGAACCAGCAATTCAGACTGCGCGATGGAAGGGTGTTGGGATTTGCGGAGTTCGGCGACCCGCGGGGCAAGCCTGTTTTCTATTTTCATGGGTTCCCCGGCTCGCGTCTTGAAGCGCAGGTCGCTGCCGATCTTGCCTCCCGGCACATGGCACGCCTCATTGCGGTGGATCGCCCGGGGTACGGTCTTTCGGATTTCAAGCCCGATCGCTTGATCGGGGAGTGGCCGGCGGACGTCCTTGAATTCGCAGACTCGCTCCGGCTGGGCCGGTTTATCGTCCTCGGACTCTCGGGGGGAGGCCCTTACGCCGCGGCCTGTGCCTTGAAGATCCCCGACCGCCTGATTTCTGTCGGCATCGTCAGCGGCATGGGGCCGCCCGAAGCCCTGGCGCAATCAGGCTCGATGACGTGGATGAATCGCGCCGCCCTCTTCCTCGCGCGGCGCATACCGGTTCTCGTGGATTGGGCTTGTGCAGGATTTGCAAGGTCCATCCGCCGCCGGCCCGACCGCGTGATCTCCCGTCTGAGGCGCCTGGTATCCCCGGTCGACAGGGAAGTCCTCAACCGAAAGGAATTTCAGGAGACCCTCTGCCGTTCATTTCGGGAGGCCGTGCGCCTTGACTCTCGAGGACCCGCGAGGGATTTGTTTCTTTATGCGCGACCGTGGGATTTTCGACTTCAGGATATTAAGATGCCGGTGCATCTATGGCACGGTGAACTTGACAGGATCGTTCCGCCCTCCCTGGGCCGGTTCCAGCAGGGCGCAATCCCCAATTGCCGGGCAACCTATTACGGGCAGGAGGGACACTTTTCCCTGATTATGAATCACATGAAAGATATTTTCGACACCCTGACCGCCTAATTGGACTCTGGGCGCGTTCGTGCTAAATAAGGTCGGCACGGGCGGAGGCACCCCAAAGCGGGGATCATCCGTTTTCCAGTCTGCTTCCTGAATTCCACTCATACCGATACCGAGGAGAGGTCCGATGGGTCTCACAAGTGAGTTTGTCGATTCGTTGAACAAAGCAAGCGGGGCAATCATCGCCATGGCCACGGCCACTTCAGCGGCGGCGACGGTCGCTCTGATCTACTGGACCATCAAATACGTTCGTTTGACTCGCCATCTGGTCGCCTCAACGGCCGAGCATGTGCAACACACGATTCGGGAGCAAAAGGAGAAGCTCGATGCCAACCGGCAGGGCCTGCATGAACTGACAAAGATCATTCTGATTACGCTGAACAAATTGCCCACTTCCAGCGAGAGGGTGGTCGACATGATGGGGGTGACCCTGTGGACCGAAGGGGATCTGCTGGATATGAGGCATTTGGCCCGCGGTCTGAGTGGCAAGGTGATTGGAAATGTTTTCTGGGCGATCTACCACTTGAATGGCATTGGGGAATGGGTGCGTCAGGTCCAGCAGGATCATCCCGAAAAGGAGAAGGACCTGACCCGGTTTGCCTGGGAGGACTACGTCGGGACTCTCCAGCAGGCTAAGCAGGAATTGAGTCACCTGCTCGAACTGTTGTAGCGATTCTAATCAAGATGAAAGTCGCCGATTTTGATTTCGAACTGCCCCAGGATCTGATCGCGCAATATCCGCTGCCGGAACGCGACCAGGCTCGGTTGATGGTGGTGGACCGCAAGAGCGGACAAATCTCCCACCACTATTTTCACGAATTGAGCGAGTTTGTTTCGGCGGGAGATCTCCTGGTATTGAACAACACCAAGGTGTTGCGGGCGCGATTGTTTGGCCATCGTTTGGGGACCACGGCAGACCCCCACACCCGCAAATCCAGCATCCGGTCGCCGATTGAAGTATTGCTGGTCAAAGAAATTCAACCCTTCCTTTGGGAAGTCCTGGTAAGACCGGGAAGAAAAATGCGGGTGGGCGAAGTTGCGGTGTTTGGAGATGGAGAACTACGGGGAGAAGTCGAATCCCGCAGTGAATTCGGGTTGAGATCGATGCGCTTTGAGTGCGCCGGGGATCTGATAGAGACCATTCAGTCTTTGGGACATGTCCCTCTCCCCCCGTACATCCGGCGAAAGGATGTTCCAGCTGATGCGGCTGACTATCAGACCGTCTATGCGCGTCAGGTCGGGGCGGTGGCCGCCCCTACAGCGGGATTGCATTTTACGGAAAACCTGTTGAACCGGCTTCAGGCGAAGGGCGTTGGACGGTGTGAAATTACTCTTCACGTCGGCCTCGGAACGTTCCGGCCGATCCACGTGGAAGAGGTGGAACAGCACCTCATGCATAGCGAGCGCTATGAAATCCCCGCAGTCGCGGCCAAGAAGATCAGCAATGCCCGGCGAGATGGCGGTCGCATCGTTGCCGTGGGAACCACAGCGGTCCGTACCCTGGAACATGTGGCCCGCGAAGCGCGCGGAGACATTCCAGAGAGCCGCGGAGAGACCGATCTCTTCATCTACCCGGGTTTTCGATTTGAGGTGATCAGCGCCCTGATCACCAATTTCCACTTGCCGCGCTCCACGTTGTTGATGCTTGTTGCCGCCTTTGCCGGGCAGGATCTGATCTTGAAGTCGTATCGTTGTGCGATCCAGGAACGGTACCGGTTCTTCAGCTATGGCGACGCCATGCTGATCCTCTGAAACGAAGGGATTCAAGTTATATCAGCTGCAAATCGGCCGCGCCGGCGCCGAGATCAGACCTTACCCGGTCGCCAGGAAGCCGGAGGATGCGTCAGCGGGGAAAACTCCGCCGCGGCGGGATCATCAGGTTCCCTTCGGAATGCGGGTTTGTAACTTCCTGTGTTCCTGGTCGCCTAATCCAGGGTTTGTCTTTGCCATGATCGGCACAAGTTTTGTTGATACGGGGTTACTGGGAGACCTTTACACGGCCTTTGTGGCGAATTTGGAAGATGTTTCACAAGGGTACCGCGCCGTTTTTCCCTTGACAAGGCCCTCCACGGGGTATAAAACAACCCAGCATCTAGTGTTCCAGAGCGGCAAGCATACAATATATTAACATTCCTGAAACAATATCTTAATATTCACTTTCGCTGTAATCTGACATTCCCCGGGCCCCCTTGCCGCATTGATTCGTTGATTGAAGATGTGGAGTTGGTGTTGAGGCTTCCATTTCTTCGGCCAACTTTTTTCGTCTTCCTTCAGGGTTGATGATTTGAACCGACGAGATGATAAAAAAATAAACATGAAGAAATTCAGGAGGGTTCATGGCTAGTACCGAGATCGAGCACAAGATTCAACCTTCGGAGATATTTCCGCTTTCATCCGTCCCGTTTGAGCCCAAACTTTCGGACAACGCGATCAAGGTCCTGGAACGCCGGTACCTTATCAAAGGGGCGGACGGAAGGGTTGTAGAAACGCCGGCGGAAATGTTTCGAAGGGTGGCCATTAACCTATCCCAGGCGGAGTTGCTCTATGGCGCCACCGAGGAACAGCGCCAGGACATCGAGAATCAGTTCTATGCCTCCATGGCCGCTTTGGACTTCATTCCCAATTCCCCCACGATGATGAATGCCGGGCGAGAGCTGCAACAGCTCTCCGCGTGCTTTGTGTTGCCGGTTCCGGATTCCATTGACGGGATTTTTGAGGCGGTTAAGCAGGCGGCCCTCATTCATAAGACCGGCGGAGGGACGGGCTTCGCCTTTTCGCGCATCCGGCCGGCCAACGACATCGTCATGACCACTCGTGGCGTGGCCAGCGGGCCCGTGAGTTTCATGAAGGTGTTTGACGCAGCCACCGAAACCATCAAGCAGGGCTCCACGCGCCGCGGGGCCAACATGGGAATCCTGCGAGTGGATCATCCCGATATTCTGGAGTTCATCGCGATGAAGGCGGACATGAAGACGCTGACCAACTTCAATATCTCCGTGGCCATCACGGAGAGATTCATGGAGGCGGTGGAAAAGAATGAAGATTACGAACTCGTCAATCCCAAGACGAAGGAGTTGGAAGGGAAACTCAATGCGCGGGACGTGTTCAACCTGTTAGTCCGGAATGCGTGGAAGAACGGAGATCCGGGGATCATCTTCCTCGACCGCATCAACCGCGCCCACACGACTCCGCACGTGATGCCGATTGAGTCCACGAACCCGTGCGGTGAGCAGCCGCTGATGCCGAACGAGAGCTGCAACCTGGGTTCGATTAATCTCGGGAACATGTTGAACGAAAACAGCAGCCGCCTCGACTATGAACACCTGCGCCGGGTCATTCAGCTGTCCGTTCGCTTTCTCGACAACGTGGTGGACATGAACCGGTATCCGGTCGACGCCATCCGCGAGGTGACGCTGGGCTCCCGGAAGATCGGGTTGGGGGTCATGGGTTGGGCCGATATGCTCTATCGGATGGAGATCCCCTATAACAGCGAAAAGGCCATTCAACTGGCGGAGACGGCGATGGCGTTCATTGAGGATGAGGGGCATCGCTGCTCTCAAATGCTGGCGGAGGAGCGGGGGGTCTTCCCCTACTGGAAGGGCTCCACTTACGAAAAGCGCGGAATCAAGATGCGCAACTCCACCGTCACGACGATTGCCCCCACTGGAACGATTTCGATTATTGCCGGCTGCTCCGGTGGAATCGAGCCCCAGTTTGCATTGGTATTTTTCCGCAATGTCATGGACAACACCAAGCTTCCGGAGGTTCACGGGTACTTCAGGCAGGTGTTGGAACGCGAAGGCCTCTACTCGGAAGAACTGATGGAAAAGATCGCCGAGCACGGTTCGGTCCAGGACATGGAGGCCATCCCGGAAGCGCTCCGCCGGGTCTTCGTCACCTCGCATGACATCACGCCGGAATGGCACATTCGGATGCAGGCGGCGTTCCAGAAATACACCGACAACGCGGTTTCGAAGACCGTGAACTTCCCCTCCAGCGCCACCCCCGAAGAGGTGGAGCGGGTTTACATGCTGGCTTACGAGCTGGGCTGCAAGGGCGTCACGATCTACCGCGATGGAAGTCGCGACAATCAGGTCCTCAATGTGGGCCGGATGAAGGAAGGAAAGGTCGCCAAGGAGGCGGCCCAGCCCCCCGTTGCGGTCCAGGAACCGGCGACGAAAACGATCCCGTCCGGAGCGTTCGTCCGCCCGGACTCGATGGATGCCAGCCCGACGTTGAAACCGCGCCCGGATGTCGTCAATGGGAAAACCTATCGACAGCAAACCCCCCTGGGGACGGCGTTTGTCACGGTGAATTCGAACGGGCATTTGGAGCCCTTTGAGGTTTTTACGAATGTGGGCAAGGCGGGCAGCGATACCGCGGCGGTGGCCGAAGCCATCGGGAGGCTGGTGTCGCTCGTGCTCCGACTGCCATCCAGTCTTTCACCCACTGATCGGATGAAGGAAATTGTCAAACAGCTTTCCGGCATTGGTGGAAAACACTTCGTCGGGTATGGTCAGAAAAGCGTCCGGTCATTGCCGGATGCCGTGGCACAGGTGCTGGCACAGCATCTCGGCCTGGTGGAGCCGGATCTGCCGGCGACGAATGGAACCATTTCCACGCGGATTGGTGATCTGTGTCCGGTATGCGGAAATGCGACGTTCGTCTATCAGGAAGGCTGCCAGAAGTGTTATTCCTGCTCTCATTCTGAGTGTTGATGTAGTGCCCCGATGTAGTGCCGATGTAGTGTCGATGTAGTGCCGACTTCAGTCGGCTATATAGGCCTCTAAATCAGACCGTCGGGAAGAACGGAACCACTCCCGCTTCCCAACCCTTCCTGTCTCGACACCGGCTACCCGCCTCTGCTGTGGTGGTCCGGTGTCATACCCCTCCTTCGATTTCTCCTGAACCCGGATTCTCTGTTCTGCGAAAACACTCAACTTGTCGTATCATAGCAAGAGGTTCGGGGCAGGAGGTTCATTTACCCCAGGAGGCCCACTCAATGAGACTGTCACACGTCGTAATCTTTTTTATTGTTTTTTCTTTCATCGGAATCACCCCCGGCAAGGCACAGAGTTCCGGCACTTGGTCACTCGACAAGGATGGTGAGAAATGGGTGGAGGCTACGCTGAAAACGCTCTCACGCGACGAGAAGATTGGCCAACTCCTCATTCCGGTCACAACCGGGCAATTCACTGCCCTCGACAGTGATGCATTTGCGAAGATCAAGGAAAACATCCAAAAATACCATGTCGGGGGATACCACGTTTTTGGAAATGAACTGGTCAGCGGCGCGTTGCTGATCAACCGCATGCAGGACCTTGCACAAGTCCCTTTGATGATCACGGCGGATTTCGAAGGGGGAGTAGGGTACCAGTTCCGGGATGCGACACGGTTGCCGCGAGCCATGGCCATCGGGGCCACCGGGGATCCCAACTTTGCTTACCAGGCAGGCAAGACGGCCGCCGAGGAAGGGCGGGCATTGGGCGTGCTGGTGAATTTCTATCCGGTCGTGGATGTAAATAACAATCCCCGCAACCCCATCATCAATATCCGCTCATTCGGGGAGTCGGTCGACGCGGTAGAGAAGATGGCGGTGGCCTACATTCAGGGAACCCATGACGGCGGCATGATGGCAACCGCCAAGCATTTTCCCGGCCATGGAGACACCAGCGAGGACACGCACTTGATGTTGCCCACTTTGACGATCGACAAGGATCGGCTCGAAAAGGTGGAACTTCCCCCCTTCAAGGCCGCCATACACGCCGGGGTCGATGCCGTGATGAGCGCGCATATTTATTTTCCGGCCCTCGAACCGGAAAAGGGCGTTCCCGCGACCCTCTCAAAAAACATCCTCACCGGACTGCTGCGCGATGAGCTGAAATTTTCGAATCTGATTTTCACTGATGCGATGGATATGCATGGTGTGACGGCCTCGTTTTCCCGGGAGGAAGCCACGGTTCGCGCGGTCCAGGCGGGGGTTGATTTTGTCCTCTTTATTCCGGACGTTGCAACCTCCTTCAATGCGCTGAAAAAGGCATTGGAGACCGGGGTCCTCGACGAAGCCCGAATCGACCAGTCCGTCCGGCGAATCCTCCGGGCCAAGGCGGCCATGGGCCTTCACAAGAACCGCTATACCGACATCACCCACCTGGATATGGCTATTTCTACGAAGCCACACCTCAAGGTCGCACGCGACATCGCTGAGAATGCCACGACGCTCATCAAGGATGAGAAAAACGTCCTGCCGCTCCAACTGAAGCCCACGGACCGGGTCCTGATCCTCAACGTTTACGACAGCGCCACAGGCTGGCGCGAGGGCAAGCCGGGAGGCGTCTTTGTGCGGGAATTTCAGACGCGGCATCCCGGCAGTTTGGTGATTGAACTTTCGGATTTGACGACGCTGCCGGAATTCGAATTAGTCCGCAAGGTGCTCCCGGATTTCAACATCATTCTGATCAACACCTTTGCCCGGGTCGCTGCCTACCGCGGCTCGATCAACCTGACCGAAAACGAAACTTTTTTCTTAAAGCAACTGGCCACTGTGAACAAACCCGTGATCACCACGGTGTTTGGTAACCCTTATATCCCGATGTCGGTTCCGGAGTTGCCGGCGTTTGTCCTGACATTTGAAATCTATCCCGACGCGGAGCTCGCGGCGGTCGAAGCCCTGACAGGCGAGATCCCGTTCCGGGGAAAACTCCCGATCAGTTTGCCGGGTATGTTTGAGTTGGGATGGGGGATGAAGAAGTAGGGAGGGTTTACGATTTCGTTGGAGGGGCGCCCGCCGCGGCGCGCGCCCCCTTTGAATTCGAATAATCCCCTAACCCACCGTCGTAGGTTCCCGCCTCTCTACCAGTCTCGGTTCCATCGAAGCAGACTCCTTAATGAGACTCCGGGCAATGACCAACCGCTGAATCTGATTGGTTCCTTCGTAGATCTGCGTGATCTTGGCGTCCCGCATATACTTTTCGATGGGATAGTCCTTGCAATATCCGTACCCCCCGAAGAGCTGCACCGCATCAGTGGTCACCCTCATCGCGGTGTCGGTGGCGAAGACCTTGGCCATGGCCGCCACTTTGGAGACGTTCTTGGCTCCCGTATCGAGCAATCGCGCGGAGTAATAGACCAGCTGACGGGCCGCTTCGACCTGCGTCGCCATGTCGGCCAGCATGAACTGGAGACCCTGAAAAGAAACGATGGGTTGCCCGAACTGCTCGCGGCCCCGTGCATACTCCAGCGCCAGATCGAGGGCGCCTTGCGCTAATCCCACCGCCTGGGCCGCGACACCCGGCCGCGCATTATCGAGCGTCTGCATCGCCAGGGCGAAACCAATCCCTTCCTTGCCTCCCAGCAGATTCGCAGCCGGAATGGAACAATCCCGAAAGTGCAGGTTATGAACGCTGACGCAGCGGATCCCCATGAGATCTTCCTTTCGGCCGATCACAAACCCGGGGGCGCCCTTCTCCGCCACGATGGCGCTGATGCCGCGCGTGCCTCGTTCCGGATCGGTGACGCAAAAGATGGTATAGATCTCCGCCGCCCCGCCGTTCGTGTTCCACTTCTTGTCTCCATTGAGGACATAGCCCTCCCCGCGTTTTTCAGCGCGAGTTTTCAAGCTGGCCGCATCACTGCCGGCCGTGGGTTCCGACAGCCCGAAGCTGATTAACCGCTTCCCGGTGGCGATATCCGGCAACCAGCGGCCTTTCTGTTCCTCGGTGCCTCCGAAAATAATGGGGAAGGATCCCAACGCGTTGACGGCATAAGCAACCCCAACGCCGCCGCAGGCGCGCGAGAGCTCTTCAACAATCAGGCACAGATTCAAGACACCGCCCTGACCCCCGCCGTATTCCTTCGGGATCCACTCGCCCATGAGTCCGTATTCCTTCAACTTTTCAATGATCTCCCAGGGATAGCGGGCCTCACGATCCAATTCTGCGGCAAGCGGGCGCACAAATTTCTCGGCTACCTCACGGGCGCGGGCACGGTAGTCAAGGTTTTCTGCGGTCAGCAGTTCATTCATAAACGCCTCCTCCACGGATTCGAAAGATGTGATGACGGGCTCAGAGCCTTTTCGGCAGTTCAAAAGTGGTCAAGCTCTTGGCGAGACGATCGATTCAAAAGGGGCAAAAGCGCCCTATGATAAGACCACAGTCGAGACCTTTTCAATGGGAATCTCTTGGGCCAGCAGCCCTGTTCATGGCCTTGGCGCCGGCGCACCTGGATTTGAAATAAAGAAATATATCTTGTGAATCTTGTGCATCCTTGTAGTTCCCGATGATGCCCCTATTCTGGAATCACCACCTTGGAAACGTTCTGCTTCTTATCCCGGACCAGTTTCACGACTCCCTTGCGCTGAGCCGCTTCCAGAAATTTACCGAAGGATTTGTAGCCCAGGGCGCTTTCATCGAAGGCGGGATTCTTGCGGAGTAGAACTTGTTTAACATGAGAGAAGTGTGGCTCGCTGATCCCCTCGCGGCCAAGGGCTTGGAGGGCGTCCCGGAGCAATTCGAAATCCGGTTCGATGGGGGCGGCCGCTCCACTCCGGGGGGCGGGTTTGCGCGAAGATTGGGCCCGCACCAGGGCATCATAAAAGATGAATTCGTCGCATTGATCGATCAAGAGCCGGTTTGTGGTCTTCTGATGCCCGAAGCCGATCACCGTCTTGTTGTATTCCCGCAGTTTGGACACCAGGGGCGTGAAATCGCTGTCTCCGGACACGATGGCGAAGATATCCACATAATCCCGCGCAAAGGCGGTCTCCAGCGCGTCGATCACAATCTTGATGTCAGCGGCGTTCTTCTGCTGGATGCCACGGGTGGGCATTTCGATCATCTCGACGCCATTTTCCTGAAGCTCCCGTTGGTATTTCTGAAATCGCGTCCAGTCCGAATAGGCGCGTTTCAGGAGAATTTTACCCTTCTCTTTGAGGCGATCCAGGATCAGAGAGAGGCGAAACGTCTCGTCCTCCCGCATGCTGAGCGCCATGTTGTCAAAGTCGATAAATACGGCAATGCGGCTGTCCATAGGCCACCTTCTCTAGATGGAATTGGTCCTTGTTTTCACAATCTTAATCTGGTAGAGTCAGATTCGCAAGCGAGGAAGTTTCAGTCCCCCCACTTTATTACCCCCCTCAACGTGTTCGTCCCGCGACACCAGAGTCATGGCTGTCGCCCAAGGAGCGTGTCATGAAAAAAATGGGGTCTCTCTTCGTAATTTTACTTCTCATCGTATTTCTCTCCGCTTCGACCAGTCCGGCCTTCTGGGGGAGCAGTCAAGGGCAAGATGAAGCCACAAAAACAACGGCAAAACGGGCTCAGGCTTCCTCCGGTCCCGCCTTGGATGATGCCGGCATTGCTTCCGTCATCAAAGGGAAGTTTGCCAAGTCCAACTTGACGAAAGATGCGGCGATTGAGGTGGACGTGAAAGATGGCGTGGTCACGTTAAAAGGGAAGGTGCAGCACGGCTATCAAAAGGGAGGCGCCACCCGGATGGCCAAGACCGTGCGCGGCGTCAAGAGCGTGAACAATCTGATTGAGGTCGAAAGCGCTTCCGGATCAGGATCCTCTTCAAAGGGCAAGTAGGAGAGGATCGCTTTGGCAATAAAACCGTGATGGCGTGGGAGAGAGAAGGCATGATCCGAAAACTGCTGGAAACCGCGTTCACAAAAGCCCTTTGCCTTTGCTCTCCCTCCGTCCTCTATGTTGCACCCGCCACATTCTCGTTACGTGCTTCCGCTTTTCAGAACAGGGAATGGGTCGCACCCAAAGCGTCTCCACAATCGGATTCCGGCTTCTGGCGTCCGGCTTCTGACCTCAATTACACAGCTTCAGGACCCCCGCTGTCGCTTCCCTCTTCCCAAACTTCAAACGGATTTGATCTTCCTCAGCACCGCTTCCGTGAACTGCTGCGTATTGGCCGTTCCTCCCAGGTCCCGGGTGATCTGATTGCCTTCGGCGTAGACGCCCTCGATGGCGGAACGCAGGCGGCGGCCGGCCTCGAGTTCGTTGAGATGTTCGAGCAGGAGGGCCGACGACAACATCACCGCCGTCGGGTTGGACACGCCTTTGCCCGCAATATCCGGAGCAGAACCATGGACCGCTTCAAAGATGGCCCCATCGACGCCGATGTTGGCTCCGGGAACCAGACCGAGTCCCCCGATCAATCCCGCGCCCAGGTCCGAGATAATATCGCCGTAAAGGTTTTCCAGCAGCAGCATATCGAATTGCTGCGGGTTGATCACGAGTTGCATACAGGTGTTATCGACGATGAGCTCCCGGTATTTGATTTCCGGATACTGGCTGGCGACGATGCGGACACAATTGAGAAAAAGGCCGTCGCTCATCTTCATGATATTGGCCTTGTGGACCGCGCACACTTCGTGGCGGCCATGCTTTCTAGCGTATTCGAACGCGAACCGCGCAATGCGGGTGGACGCGCGTTCGGTGATGATTTTCAAGCTCTCCACCACGCCGGGGACCACTTCGTGTTCCAGGCCGGCGTAGAGATCCTCCGTGTTTTCCCGGACGACGATGAGATCAATGTCGCCGAACCGACAGGGAACATTCGGCATGTTCTTAATGGGCCGGAAATTTGCGTAGAGGTCAAACATCTTCCGAAGGCGGACGTTCAGGCTGGGGAATCCTTCGGCCACCTGGGTGGTGATGGGACCTTTGAGCGCCACCCGGTTTCGCTTGATCGATTCAATCAGCGCATCAGGTAGAAGGGTCCCGTATTGTTTGAGCGCTTCTCCTCCGGCGTTGATTTCTTCCCAGTGAATAGTAACGCCGGTCGCCTCGATGACGCGTCGCGCGGCGCTGATCACCTCGGGACCGATCCCATCGCCCGGAATCAGAGTGACATTGTGAATCATGGTGTTCAGGCTCCTCGCGCTGGAAGAGCGCCCGTCAAGCTCTCCTGCAAGGGCTCGAAGCGCGCGGTGAAATGGCGCAAGAAGGGCGCCTGATAGGTCATCTTCAAGCCCCGGATGTCCTGGCGCCGCTCCCAGACCCCCAAGATCGCTTCCACGACATAATCGATGTGCGATTGTGTGTACACCCGCCGGGGGATGGCCAGCCGCACCAGTTCCATGGGGGAGGGGATCTCCTCGCCGGTTTTGGGGTCCGCCTTGCCGAACATCACGGAGCCGATTTCAACCGCGCGAATGCCCGCTTCCAGGTACAGCTCTGCGACCAGGGTCTGACCGGGGTATTGCGACCGGGGAATGTGGGGGAGGAAGGCTGCCGCGTCGATGTAAATCGCATGTCCACCCGGAGGCTGAACAATGGGCACCCCCTCACGGGCAATGTGGTCGCCCAGGTAGTGGGTCGAGACGATCCGATAATTCAGGTAGTCCTCATGAAGCACTTCATTCAATCCTACGGCAATCGCTTCCAGATCGCGGCCCGCGAGCCCGCCATAAGTGGGGAAACCCTCCGTCAGGATCAACAGGTTCTTCTCCTGCTGCGCCAGGGCGTCATCTTGAGTCGCCAGGAACCCGCCAATATTCGCCAGACCGTCCTTCTTCGCGCTCATCGTGCATCCATCAGCAGATGAGAACATTTCGCGGGCAATCTCACGGGGAGACCGGCCGGCATAACCCTCCTCGCGGAGTTTGATGAAATAGGCGTTTTCGGCAAAACGGCAGGCGTCCAGATAGAGCGGAATTTTGAATTCATCACACACCCGGCGCACCGCGCGAATATTTGCCATGGAGACCGGTTGACCGCCGCCGGAATTATTCGTCAGGGTCAGCATGACCAACGGAACGCGCTCGCGCCCGGCGCGCTCGATGCACTGGCGCAAGGCGTTCACATCCATGTTCCCCTTGAACGGGTGCAGCGTGGCGGGTTGTCGCCCTTCGGGGATCACCAGGTCCACGGCCTCTCCGCCCACATATTCAATGTTGGCGCGCGTCGTGTCAAAATGGGTGTTGTTCGGTACGACATCCCCTTTCTTCACCATGCAGGAGAACAAGATGCGCTCCGCGGCACGTCCCTGATGGGTGGGGATGACGTGCTTGAAGCCGAAAATATCTTGAACGGACGCCTTGAAACGGTTCCAACTCCGGCTGCCGGCATACGCCTCGTCGCCCTGGGCCAAGGCCGCCCACTGATCGGCGCTCATCGCGGCGGTCCCGCTGTCCGTCAGCAAGTCGATGATTACATTCTCCGCGTCGATGAGAAAAGGGTTGTATCCCGCCTCGGACAGGAAATGTTCCCGGTCCTCCCGGGTCGTCATTTTGATCTGTTCGACTACTTTGATCTTAAAGGGTTCAATGATGGACTTGATCATAGGGCCTCGGGGAGTCAGTGATTCGTCGGATCGACCTCTTTGCGGACACACGGCGCTTTGTTTGGAATCCAGCCTAAGGACGAGGAGTGGTTCTGACCGAAGTACTCTCAGACAGGCGCGCTGAGTTTGGATCGGGGGCTCGTCGCCCCGCAGACGGCCCGACGACAAGGTCCCATCATGATGATATCGGAATCGGCTCGAATTTTCACCTGTTGAAATTCCTGAGCTTTACAATTGCATCAGACATGAGTTTGCGTTAGATTGATTCATTAGCTGTCCCCTACTTATGCGCTACCTGATCATAACTGACGTGCACTCCAACCTGGATGCCCTGGACGCGGTGTTCCAGGCCGAGTCGGAGAACTACGAACAGGTCCTGTGTTGTGGCGACGTGGTGGGCTATGGGCCAAGCCCGAACGAGGTGATCGAGCGGTTGATTGCCTGTGAGGCGACGGTCATCCGCGGGAACCACGACAAGGTCGCTTGTGGCATTGATGATACGGCATGGTTTAACGAATCGGCAGAAAGGGCGATCCTTTGGACGCGCAGAGAGCTCACCCCGGACTACCAGAAGTTTCTTCTGGATTTGCCGGAAGGGCCCTGGATTTCATCGCACCACGGATTTCAACTCGTTCACGGCTCCCTCCTCGATGAAGACCAGTATCTTTATGACGAAGGCGATGCCTACGACGCCTTGAAAGCCACCACGGTGCCCATCACGTTCTTTGGCCATACGCATCTGCCTTGCTTCTTTGCCCTGAACAGCCGCGGGGACCTCATTTCCGAATTTATTGACGAGACCACCCCGCAAAGCAGAGCCACCATTCGACTGGATGAAAGCACTCATTATCTGATAAATCCCGGCTCCGTCGGACAGCCGCGTGACCGGGATCCCCGGGCAGGCTATGCGCTCTTTGACCCCGACAAAAGGACTGTGGAATTGAAGCGGGTTGAGTACGACATTGAAGCGGTGCAGGAGAAAATGGAGAAAAAGGGGTTGCCTGAATATCTTATTCAGCGTCTCGCGGTCGGAAGATGAATTTCCGGGGATGTCCGCCGCAACCGGCCGGGGCCGCTTCGGAGAGCTCCAAGGACGTCCAACTTCAGGGCCGGTAACCTTCCGGATAGCGCCGGGCGAGGTCCACGTAAATTTCCTTGAAACGCGTCCACTCCTGCTTGTAATTCTCATCGATGGTTTTTTCGAGCAGCTTTGCGGGAACCCCGACGGCGATGCGCTCCGGCGGAATTTCCATGCGTTGCCGCACGACCGCCCCTTCGGCCACCACCGCCCATCGACCTACCCGGGCCCAGTCACTCACGATCGCGCCCATCCCCACCACGACATAGTCGTCGATGAGGGCGACGTTATGGATGATGGACGCGTGACCCAGGGTCACCCAGTTGCCGAGGGTGGTCTGCTCTCCCGGGCGTGCATGGATCACGCAGTTGTCCTCGACACTGGTGAAATCACCAATGACGATCCGCCCGTAATCGCCACGCAGCCGGGCGCCCGGCCCGATCCAACATTGTTTTCCGACCTGAACGTTTCCAAAAACATCCGCACTGGGGTGAATGTAAGTCCCCTCTCCGATGACGGGGACGTGCTCCTCAAACCGAAAGACAGCCATGGGATTCCCTCCGCGGTTCAGACGGGCCATCATACCAGAGGTGGGGGCGGGCGAGGGGAGGAAGCCCGGAAGCCGACATGGAAAAGGAGGCGAGGCAAGCACACTCAATAAGCGTCCTTGCCCCGCGATGAAGTCAATATGAAGAGCGTAGGATCATTTGGCTGCTTCAATGGAAACGACGTCAATGGTCTTCCCATCCTTTTCGAGCGAACCCTTTACGACCACCGCTTCGCCCGCAAAGGCCTTGGGCTTTTGCTGGTCTGAAAGTGCGTAAACCTTCTTGTGGGTCTCATCCGCCAGGATGTACTTTGCACCCTTGCTGACGCAAGCTTCCGTACACTGCTTATCGGACAAGTCCGGCATCATGTGCTTGAGGCCGCACATGCTGTCGCCGATCTTTCCCGTGAAGGTCGCATCTTTGGCGAATACGGCGGTCGCAAGGGAAAGCGTGAAAGCCGCCACCACCACAAGGACAGTCAGAGTTTTTCTGTTCATCTTTTTCTCCTTTTCGAATCTTATCGGAGAGGGACAACGTGCAAGCCCGCCCGTTACTTGCCCGAATCTCATGGGTGTCAGGCCTGACACCCTCTCCAAATTGTGTTCGCTACAAGTAAAGCCTATCTCACTCCGGGCGGATATGACTGTGAGTATTCTTACAGCCGATGCAAATTGATGTAACCGGCGTTTGCGAAAGGCGGGGTGGCATCAGCCGGGGGCGATCCTTCACTCGATGGCCCCGTGGGAGGACGGCAGAGGGGATCCGCGGTATCTTCCCCCTGTAACGGGTTGCATTTGAAATCTGTTTACGGACGATGTCATGATAGGAGATACTCTTTCGAAATTGGTGGACTTTGATGAATGAGCGATTCGTTGTGAACCCCTGCCTTTCGCGAAAAGGGCACTCTGCGCCCCACCTGCAGCGTCGCACGAGTGCATCGGACCATGTCTCATGCGCCTTGTGGTTGCTTTGTGCGTTGCTGCTGGGCACCATGCCGGGCCTCCCCGCCCAAACGGGGCCTTCCACTGAAAAACCTCTCCCTGACCTTCAGTCGATCTTGACAGGGATGGCGAAGCACAACCAATTTCGCGATCACACCCTCCAGACGTATTCTGTCGATCGGATTTACAAGGTCGAAAACAAACGATTTAACAAATCGGCTGAAGTGGTCGCCAGGATGATCTTTGTCGCCCCCGGAGAGAAGCTCTTCGAAATTCATTCCACCGCGGGCACCGGGTTTATGCGCAAGGGTGTGATTAACCGCATCATCGAAACCGAGCAGAAAAATGCGGTGCCGGACCAACAGTCCAAATCCGCGATCAGTCCCGACAACTACACGTTTCAATTGCTGGGCCGAGAGGTGCGCAAGGGGCGTGAGCAGTATGTGCTGCATGCGAAGCCCCGGCGAAAGGATCTGCTGCTCTTCGATGCCAAAATCTGGGTGGACGCCGAGGATTTCGCAGTCACCCGGATCGAAGGGCGCCCCGCGAAAAACCCCTCCTTCTGGACCCGCAAGGTTGATTTCACTCACGAATATGAGAAGTTCGGACCCTATTGGATGCCAGTTCGAAACCGCTCCATGACCCAGGTGTTCATATTCGGACAGACCACCACCGAAATCGTTTATTCGAATTATCAAATCAACAAGCCGGAGCTAGCGGAGCGAGCCGCAGAGATCCGAAGACGAGGGGACAAGCTGGAAATACAGATTGATTCGAAAGATAAGAAACAGTAAAAGCAAGTTGCCAGTTGCCAGTTTTCAGTTGTCAGTGGGAAGGTGCAAGAGTCGGCGGCCGGAAGACGGGAACCGGAAGCCAGAAGTCAGAGGTCAGAAACAAAAGGCGTGGAATTGTAGACTTTGAACTTTGAACCTGGAACTTTGAACCGGGGTTTCAGGACTTTGAACTTGAAACTTTGAACTGTTCTTAATCTTAGGAAATTTGGACTACCTCATCCCCCACCAATCGTTCATCCCTTACGGCATGCCCAACTGAGAAGTGATAGACCACCTGGCCACGGTCCGGGGTGAGCTGAAGGAATTCATGGACGGCGTCATCATAGAAAGCCCCGATGCCGGTCGCATTGAATCCGAGCGCTTCAGCGGCCAGGTAGAGCTGTTGTCCGATGAACCCGGCTTCATTGTGGCAGTACCGGTAGGCGCGATTGCCGAAGGCCTTCAGGGCTATGTCGAGATCGGCCACCATCGAAAACGTAACGCACGAATTTCCGGCGAGCGACTGCTCCAGACTCAGGTAGGCAGCGGCGTGTTGTATATTAGCCTTGGCGTATTGCTCCAGGGCGTGCTGCCGCGGATGGTAAAGATAGAGGCCCGCCTCCAGATCCCGGACCCGGTGCACATAAAGATAGAGACGGATCCAGTCACGACCCCGGATTGCTTCTTCCAGGACCGTATGATCCTTTGACGGCAGATTCATTTTCCAGTCCGCACAAAACCCCGCCTGCGCAGCCGACATTAACGCGGAGAATTGTTCGAAAGTGATGTCTCCTTTTTGCGGATCGTAATTCAGAGCGGAGCGGCGTCGCCTCACCACGGTCCCGATAATCTCGCAGGGTAGGGCGACAGCCGGGAGATTGATCCGCGGATGTTCGAACTCCTCACCCGCTCTCTCGGGCTCCGGCGTCAGTGCTTGGGAAGGGAACTCATCAACATCAAGAAGCAGGGTCGATTGATGCACGGCGTCAATCAGGGGATACGGGACGACCTGGTCCGAAAGTGCATTCGGCGTTCCCACGATCGGCGTGAGGCAGACGTCCTTGTCTGCCTCCATTTGCGAATTTCCGGAGACGCGCTCTCCGCGATCCGGCGAATTTCTTGCCGGAGGTCTTTCTAAATCCTCCCGCCGCGGCCAAAGTGGCAGGATTAACATTGGCCATTCGTCTGTCTGATCGATCCCCAGGATTTCTGCGACGGCTCCGTCAGGAAAATTGCCGACCAGGCATCCGTTGAAACCGAGCGCTCGGGCGGCCACGAGAATGGAGGCCGTTGCGTGACCCAGATCATGATTGCAATACCGGTAAGCGCGGCTGCGGTATTTCCAGGCCTCACGCCAGAAGATGGACGTGAGGACAACAATGATCGGGCATTGGGCGATCCAGGGCTTCTTGACCAAGCCCGCAAGGGGGGCCGACAGGCTGCCTTGCCGGCGGCATTCCAGCTCATGCTCGAGCACGAAATAGTGATAAATCCCGTCTCGTAAGCCCTGGCAGCCGTTCGTGATGAGATGGGCTTCGGTGGGATGCAAGTTTCCGGACGAAGGATTGACGCGCAGGGAATAGCGGATGTCTGTCCCCCGGATCTGCTTCCACGCGCTGATCGCCATGGAATGCCACAACAGGTTGCCCAGCAGGACGTTCCCGTGGATCGGGCTACCGCCGCTGGTTGCATTCGCCTCTGGGAAGGAACGCGGGTTTCTCAATTGGGAATGGCTCAGCAAGATCGGCAGCGTCTCGATGACAGGCAACTTCGAATCACGCGGCAACCTGATGGTTTCCGCACCTCGGTAGGAGCGAAAGGGGTTGGGCTGATTTGCCCAATCGAGGTAATGTGCATGGGTTCGAACGGATTCATAAGTGTGTTTAGTGTTCTCGTGGTAAGAGAGCGCCCGAAGAATCTCTCCGTTTAGAGATTTCACCCGGTTTCCCGGCGTTGAAATGGTCATAGAAGGATCCGCTGCAGCGACTTTCTTCGGCGCGACAGGGCGGTCAATCAAATTGGATAACGGTCCGTCAAGATTTTAACAGATGAGGGGGGCAACCCGATTGGATTCTTCCAGAAGGCCGTCAAGGACCGGTCCTTCTCATGCCTGTTTCTTCCGATGTCGGGTGAGTGGCAGCGGATTCGGCGGGCTGGGAGTGCCACTGTCCAGAATTTCGCGAACCTTGCGTACGAGAGTATCCGGCGTGAACGGCTTTTCAAGGAAGTGCGTGGACGAATCGAGGATGGAATGGTGACCGATGACATCATCCGTGTAACCGGACATGAACAGCACTTTCAGGTCCGGACGGCGCGAGTGGAGGAGTTTGACTAGTTCAGGGCCATTCATCTCCGGCATGACCACATCGCTGAGGATCATTTGAATCGGGACCGGGCTTTGTTCACAGAGTTCAACGGCTTCCTTGGAGTTGCGGGCTTCCTGGACGGTATAACCATTCATCTCCAAGGTCTCACGCACCAGGGCACGGACCCCCACTTCGTCCTCAACCAGAAGGATGGTCTCGGAGCCCCGCCGCGGGAAGGCAAGGGATTCCTGTTTAAGGGTCTCTGAGAGCGCTTCTTCAACGCGTGGCAGATAAATCTTGATGGTCGTGCCGCGCCCCGGCTCGCTGTACACACGCACATTGCCGGCACTTTGTTTGATGATTCCAAACACCGTGGAAAGTCCGAGGCCGGTCCCTTTCCCGCGCTCTTTGGTCGTAAAGAACGGCTCAAAGATGCGATCCTGTGTTTCCTTGTTCATTCCCGTCCCGGTATCACTCACCGCCAGCATCACGTAGGGGCCCGGATGGTAGGCCAGATGCCGGTGAGCAAAGCTCTCTTCAAGCTCGACGTTCCGGGTTTCGATGATTAACCTCCCGCCCTGGGGCATGGCGTCGCGCGCATTTACTACCAGGTTCATGATCACCTGTTCCAACTGCCCGGCATCGGCCTTCACGCGGCCCAGGGCGGGGTCGAGGTGGGCGACCAACTTAATGTCCTCCCCGACCAGCCGATGCAGCATCCCTTTCATTCCCTCTGCGATCGCGTTCAAATCCAGGATGGTCGGCTTGAGAACCTGTTTCCGGCTGAAGGTGAGCAGTTGCCGCGTCAGGGCCGTGGCGCGGTCAGCGGCTTTCTTGATCTCATCCAGGCTTCGACGGTGAGGGTCTTCCTCGGGGAACTGCATCGCAAGCAGGTTGGAGTACCCTGCAATGGTCGTGAGGATATTGTTAAAGTCGTGGGCCAAGCCTCCGGCCAGTCTGCCCACCGCTTCCATCTTTTTCGAATGTTGAAGTTCCTCTTCGAGGGCGCGACGCTCGGTCACGTCGCGGGCGATGACCTGAACCCCGATGGTCTCTTTGCCGTGGTGAATGGGACGGCTGCTGATTTCCAGTTTGATCCGACGCCCGCCCTTCGCGATGACGTCCAGTTCCTGCGTGCGGGCGGAGCCCTCCGCGGATTCCTGTTCGAGGATGTGGCGGGCGACCTCCGCGCTTTCCGGATCGACCAACTGGGCAATGTTCAAGGTGCGAAGGGCCTCCTGCCGGGTGTATCCGAATATATTTTCACCGGCCTTGTTCAAGGAAATGAAGCGGCCCTTCAAATCGGCCGTGAAAATGATATCGTTGGCATTCTCAAATAGCTCACGGTAGCGAAGGGCGCTTTCGGTGAGCGCCTCTTCGGCCTGACGTCTCTTGCTGATGTCCTCCACCACGCTGATAAAGTGCCTGGGCTCCCCTGAGGAATCCCGCCGCAAGGAGACCGTCATATGCACCCAGATTGTGGAACCATCCTTGCGGCGATAGCGCTTTCCTGCGCTGTAGGACGGGATCTCCCTCATCAGGAGTTGCCGGCGGGCCGCAAGGTCGGCCTCAACCTCTTCGGGGTAAGAAATATCCTGGAACCGCATCGAGAGTATCTCATCCCGGGTATACCCGAGGATGTCGCAGAGGCGTCGGTTCACCACCAGAAATTTGCCGTCCATCCCGGTATGGGTGATGCCGACCGGCGCTTCGTCGAAGGTCGCCAGGTAAAGTTCTTCGCTTTCACGCAGCGCTTCCTCCGCACGCTTGCGCTCGGTCACGTCTGCAAGCGTCCCGGAGACGCCGATGATCTTATTTGTTGGGTCGACCATGGGCCGGGCATGAGTTTCGATCCACTTAAACGCTCCACCGCGAGTCAGGTATCGGACTTCACAACGGCAATCCTCCCCGGGATGTTCAAAGAGGGTCTGAAATTTCTCTGTAATGTAATTTCGGTCTCCGGGATGAACATAGTCCAGGAGATGCTTCCCCAGGCTCTCTTCCACCGTGAAACCGGTAATCTCCGCCCATGCCGGATTCAAAATGACCCATCGACGACTGGGATCGACCTGGAAGATCACCTCTCTCACACTATCGACGAGCAGCCGATACCTTTGCTCGCTGTCCTGCAGGTCGCGGGAGGCGGTAGAGCGGGAGGCTTCGAAGTGTCGGTTCAGAGTCTCCAGTTCAGCCATCCGCGCTTCCAAGTCCTGGTTGAGTGTCTGGATTGTTTCATCGGCTCGCTTTCGCTCGGTCATATCCCGGGTCACTTTGGAGAACCCTCGCAACCTTCCCTGTCGGTCGCGCAAGGCGGTAATGACCACATCGGCCCAGAACTCCGATCCATCCTTCCTGACCCGCCATCCTTCGTCTTCGAGCCAGCCTTCCCGGGCGGCGGTTCGAAGCTGCAGCTGTGGCTTGCCGGCTCGAACGTCTGCCTCGGTGTAAAAACACGAAAAGTTGCGCCCGATGATCTCTTCCGCCCCGTATCCCTTGATGTGCTCTGCGCCCGGGTTCCAGCTGGTGACATTCCCCGTTCGATCCAGCATGAAGATGGCATAATCCCTGACGCTCTCAACGAGCAAACGAAAACGCTCTTCGCTCGTCTGTAACGACCTGGTCTTGAGGGCCAGGCCAGAATCAGAACGGGGTTTACCCTGGGTTTGAAGATCACCCTGATACGCTCTCCTGCGGGATCTTCCTGTGCTTTTCCCGCCTTCCTTTCGCAGGACTTCACGAACAGCGGAAGAGACCTTCTTCACACTGGATATAAGGGTCGCGTCAGGTACACCCGGGCCCTTCATCCTCCTGCGCGCTTCTTTGCGGTGGGGGTCGGTAATGAGGATCCAGGGGATATCGGTTTTCTCTGACGGGATAATTCGAGCAGCGTGGGCTGCTACGGACGGGGGTCTCTTCTCCATGGCCAGAATGATGTTGGGGGCGAAGTCTTTGATATGCTTGGCGAAAGCCCGCTCACTTCTGACCCGCTTCGCCGTGAAATCGATCCGGGCGCGGCGCAGTTGGCGCTCGATCAACTCCGCATCAGTCGGGCTGGTCCGAACCAGGAGAATCCGCGCTTCGTGGTTCATCGGCGAACCTTCCACTTTCCCCGTCATAGGCCGCGAAATGACGGGTGTGCCCAGGACTTGCAGCGGCAACGAGCACAGGGGCCATCAAAAATCATTCTCAACGGTGATCAGGGGGCGGGGGAGATTATAAGTGGGACGTTCAAAGGGTGCACGAAAGCCCACCGAAAAATATGATTTGGATTTCTGCGACGCAGACTCTATTCCCCAGAAGAGCCCATCGGCCGCTTTCGGGCAACGAAAAATTGCCCTCTACCCCGGACAGTCACCATTGTTTGATGTCCTATTCTACACCTCTTCTTGAACTAAAGCCTGGAATGCTCAAGAGATAATTTTCACAAATGGGAAGAGTGAGTGCGGTGGGTGAGGCGAGGGCGCGGGCCACGGCTCAATCGCATGGAAGGGGAATGTAGATCCGTTAATCCAGGACCAGCACGGCCATCTTGCCGTCGGTGATGAGTTTGTCGCCCGTGGCGTTACTGCTCTCCTTGGGAACGGCCGGCCGATCAACCAGGAAGTAGCTCTTGGCCTTGCCGGAAAGAAGCAGATCGTACATCACCTTGGAGCGCTCGCGGTCAATTTGGGAATCGATCTTGTGGATGAAAGTTCTGTTTTCGGGTGAAAACTCGATGGCGATATCATGGGTGGCGGCACAAACCCAGACCCCTTTTCCTTCAAAAGTATCGGGACGCCTCCAGATGCGGAGATGGTGGCGTTTGGAGAAGGTGTTGTTTTGCTTTTGAAAGACCAGGTCGGGCTTATTTCCATCGAGCAAGAGGATGGACATCGGGGCTTCTTTGTACCCCCGGTTTTCGACGACCGCACGGACTGTTTCCAGACCCGATTGGGAATTCAAAGCGGCGGCAGCGACCCACCCCGCCGCTGTGAAGGCTGCTTCGACTTGCTCCTGGGATCCCACGTACATCAGGTTCGTCATGTCCGAGGGTTTGGGCGGTTTTTCCGCGATCGTTTGAAACGGCTCAGCATTGACGAGCCTGGTGAGTTGAGGATCAGGGGAGCCGGAACCGTCCTTGTAGCCACCCGTTGCCCCTGCCAGACCGCTCAAATCCGGCTTGTCGAGGATCTGCAGCGTCATCTCTACGCCCGGTGAATAATCGATCTCCGGCTGCGGCTCCTTGATAATGGCTCCCTTTGCGGCAGTCAAGATATCGGCCAGTCCCGCCAATTTACCGCCCATCTTTCCCAAGCCTTCATCCATTCTTGAAGCCAGGGTTTCTGAGGCAAGAATGCCTACAATCCCTCCCTTGTCATCGACGGTCTCCCGGGCGTTATCCACGCCAACGACCTTAGTTGTCAGCTTAATCTTCTTGCCGCTCGACACTTCCAGTTGGTTGAAATCCAGGAGCAGGTATGCGCGTTGATCGGCTTTCCCGTCGGTCGACTTGACCTCTTTGATCTTTCCGTACAACTTCGTGCCCGGCGGGATGACAGATTTGGTTCCCATCCGGACCGGGGCGAGAACGACCCCCTCGACGCTGTCTCCAGCCTTGGAGCTATTGCTGGCGACCTTCGAGGCGAGTCGAATGTCCATTTCCGTCTTGGACGAAGGCTTGATAACGATGGGCAGTGTCAGGGTAGAAGACACCGCAAGAATGAACCCAGCGGCGAGAAGTCTTCGAATAAGCATAAGCATCCACTCTACTCGGAGTTCCGACTTTAACGATCAATAATCTTACCCAACAAGTCTTAAAATCCAAAATCCAAATTCCAAAATCCAAACAAAACCCAAAAAGAACAAATTCCAAGAGGCAGAAGACCGACAATCCAGTGAGGGCATTAACGGAAAAATGCCGCTTCACCTGTTGTCACGGTTTTGTGCTGTTCCGTCTAAGATTTGTTATTTGGGGTTTGAGAACTTGCTGGGCAATTAATACTTGTTTGGAATTTGGTATTTGGATTTTCCGAATCGACATATCGTCCCTGCTGACCCGGAGGCAGTCTGCTTTTCAAACGGTTTTTGCCGGTGCCGCCGGAATGTTCGGCAGCGGCTTTCCCTGGCCCGGCCCGTGCAATTTCTGGCACGGTTTTTTGCGGCGTGCGAGGTGAAGGTAATCCAGCACGAGCTGGCGCTTCAGATACTGAATGGCCTTGGCGGGATCGACTCCCTTGGGGCACGCGCGGGAGCACTCGCCGGCATAGTGACAGCGGAAGGCGCCGTGTGAGGTACCCGTGAACTCGTTGCGGTCGCGCCGGCCCTCATCGCGGGTATCCTTGTCGTATCGCTCTGCCGCAGCCAGAGGCATGGGTCCCAAATACCGCGCGTCGGTGGCGAGGGTGGGGCAGGCGGCCATGCAGCAGCCACACTTGATACAGTAGGCGAATTGAAGATAGGCCTCAAGCTCCTCGGGGGACTGGTAGAACTCCCCCTCCGCGGTATTGATCTCGGCTTCATCGGCGCGCACGATAAAAGGTTTTATGGAACGGTGTTTATCAAACATCGTCATCAGATCGGGGACCAGGTCGCGGATGATTTCGAAGTTGGGCAGGGGCCCCACGGTCAGATCCGTGTTGGCGATGTGCAGGATCTGGGTGTTGCAGGCGAGCGTCGGCCGGCCGTTCAGAAGCATGCCACAGGAACCGCAGACCCCCATGCGGCACGAATAGCGCCAGGCCAGGGTGGGATCCACATTCTCCTTGATGTAGTGCAATCCGTCCAGCACCGTCATCCCTTCGCGGACCGGGATCCGGTACGACTTCACGTAGGGGGTTCGATCGGTTTCAGGATTGAATCGCGTGACGTGGAAATTGATCTCTCTGGTGGTCTTGTTGTTTTCCGGCATGGTCATCCCCTTCCTCCCGCGATCGCGATGGCATGTGTTGCAATGGCCGCCCAAGTGCCCAGGCCGAACAGTCCCAGCCCCACCACCAGAAGCACAAAGGTGATGGCCTTTTCGACGGCGGGCTTCAGCGTCAGCTCAAACAGGATGGTCCGCAGCCCGTAAAGGCCATGGTAGAGCGCCACGCCGAGGAGAAGAATGTAAGTGACTGTAAAGAAGATCCGGCCGTCACGATAGAGGCTGTTTTCTTTGGAAATGGCCTCGCCGCTATTAGGAGCAAAGAGGTGAGTGATACCCCCCACGTGCATGATGAGCATGTGAAGGCCGAGCAGGAAAAGGATGACCACTCCCGCCGTCATGTGCCAGGTCCAATATTTTGTTTCGTGCATTTCTCCTCCTACTTTCCCAATCCTAGGAATTCAGAGCCGCCCGCAGCGAGAAGAATCGCTGCCAGGATCATCATGACGATCAGCAGGGGCCGCTGGACGTTCAATGAGGTCTTGTAGGGATAAATCGGTTCGATAGGTTTGCCTACGGCAAATCCAAGTTCCACCAGCACCAGGCGGACACCGTTCAGGGCGTGATACGCAAAAGCGGCGAAAACCAGGAACTCCCCGAATTTGAAGATGGGCTGGTGGAAGAATCCCCCTTCGACCCAGAGGTACTGGCCGGTGGCGCGCAGGCTGGTCACTACAACGTGCATCAGAAAGTATAAGAGAATGGCCAGTCCGGTGAGGCGATGCAGGATATAAGCGTAGCGCTCAATGCCCCAGCGCCCGCCCCCGAGCCATCCCCATACCCCGAGGCGATTGTCGTGTCTCTTGATTTCGGCCATGCCAGCCTCCTTGAGTCGAATTCAGGTAATAGGGGATAGGTTTTAGGTGATAGGGAACAGGTTCCAGGCAATAGGGAAACAAGACGAGCGATCAATCCTCGGGACCAATAACTCAGCCCGAACGATCAGTCGACGGCACATCTCTTGCATCGTTCCCCCAAGCCACCCCTGCCACCGATCATCAATTACCTACTACCTATTCCCTACTACCTACCACCTATTTCCTATCACCTACTACCCATCCCTAATACTTCCTCTCCACCGGTTTCCAGTTGGTAATCGTCACGGGCTTGTATTCCAGCCGCGGCTTACCACCGGTGCAATACACCATGGAATGTGCCAGGAACTTTTCATCATCACGCTTCGAGAAATCCGTCCGGGAATGGGCCCCGCGGGATTCCTGGCGTGCCTGACCGGCGAAGAGCAGCACCTCCGCCAACTCGAGCATGTTTTCAGTTTCCAATGCCTGGATGAGGTTGGTGTTGTAGATGCGGGTCTTGTCCTGGATGGAAATCTTTCGAAAGCGTTGCCTCAGATCGGCAATCTTGTCCAGGCCTTCCTTCATGGAGTCGCCGGTGCGGTAAACCCCGGCGTGCTTGTCCATCAGTGTCCGAAGTTCACGGCGGATGAGGGCCGGGTTCTCCGTTCCACTTTGTTTGAGCAGACCATCAAAAACGCGGCTCTCTTCTTCCCGGACTTTGGCCTCCGGCATCGCACTCAGCGTGGTGCCTTTGGTCAGGAACTTTGATATTTCACCTCCGGTAATGCCGCCCCACACAAGGCATTCGGCCGTGGAATTGCATCCCAGACGGTTGGCGCCGTGCATGGAGTGGCACGCCACCTCCCCGGCCGCCCAGATGTTCTCCACCTTGGTCTGGCCGTTGATGTCGGCCTCGATCCCTCCCATGGCATAGTGGGCCACGGGCCGGATCGGGATGGGCTGAGTGATGGGGTCGATTCCCAGAAATTTCATACACACTTCACGGATCAGCGGGAGGCGGTGGTTGATGCGGTCGGCGCCAAGGTGGGTCATATCGAGGTTAATATAATCGAGCCCCTCGGGTCCCGGAAAACCGCGTCCCTCGAGAATTTCCGTCATCTCCGATCGCGACACGATATCGCGGGGCGCCAGTTCCATCATCTTGGGCGCATACTTTTCCATAAACCGCTCACCCTTGTTGTTGCGCAGGTAGCCGCCTTCCCCGCGACACCCCTCCGTCATCAGGATGCCCGAGGGCACCAATCCGGTCGGGTGAAACTGCAGAAACTCCGGATCTTCCAGGGGCAGGCCGGCGCGGAAGGCGATGGCCTGTCCGTCACCCGTGACGGTTTGGGAATAGGTCGTGAACCCATAGAGGTTCCCCAGGCCTCCGGAAGCGAACAGGAGCGCCTTTCCGCGCAAAACGTAGAACTCACCGGTCGGGGCATCGAAAAGCGTGAGGCCGGCAAACCGACCGCCCTCGAGGAGCATCGCCGTGACGAAACACTCGTCGTAGCGCTTGAAGTTGTTGTACTTGACCAGGGTGTCATAGAGGGCCTGCATTTCCATGAAGCCGGTCTTGTCGGCGGCCATGCAAGCGCGCGGGAAAGAATGCCCGCCAAACGGACGCTGCATGATCCGCCCGTCGTCGCGGCGTGACCAGGGGACCCCCCAATGCTCCAGGCGCCGGATCTCATCCGGCGAAGTCCTGACAAACCGATCCACCGTGTCCTGGTCCGCCAGGAAATCGGCGCCTTTGACCGTGTCCCAGGCGTGCAGCTCGAGGCTGTCTCCTTCCTCGGGGCGCATCATCGCAGCGGTGCCCCCTTCGGCACACACCGAATGCGAGCGCATGATCTGGACCTTCGACACGATTCCGATGTCGGCTTTGCCCTGCGTTCGAATGCAGATTTCCACGGCGGCGCGCAGTCCGGCCAGCCCGGTGCCCAGGATTAGTACATCATGAGTTATTTGTTGCATGCTCCATTGACTCCTTGGAATAGCGGAGGGAGGGTCCTTCAGGGTCTGCGGGTATGAAGTGAAGCCTCCTCGTTAATGCGCGATCTGCGTACGCAGTGCGCGCCCTCAATTGCCGGATATCATATCACAAGTTTTTGTTTTCGGAAGAGTCCAATAAAACAAATTCCAGAATCCAATATCCAAAGTCCAAATAAAAACCAAATTCCAATGCACAAACTCCAAGGGAAGCCGATTCGCAATGCTTATATTTCGGTTCCCTTAAGGGCTTCACAGATGGTGGCCGGTCGTACCCATTCCTTCGTTTTAAGTGTTTTGAATTTGGTCCTTGGAATTTATTTGGACTTTGGATATTGGATTTTGGAATTTCCACCGATGGGATGTTCAAAATTCAGACTGAAGGTGGCGGGTTTGGAATTTGTTTATTGGGATTTGGTTCTTATTTGGGTTTTGGAGTTTGGAATTTGGATTTTCCGCCAATGGGATGTTCAAAATTCAGACTGAAGGTGGCGGGTTTGGAATTTGCTTATTGGGATTTGGTTCTTATTTGGATTTTGGAGTTTGGAATTTGGATTTTCCGCCGATGGGATGTTCAAAGTTTGGACTGAAGGTGGCGGGTTTGGAATTTGCTTGCTGGAATTTGGATTTTGGAGTTTGGAATTTGGATTTTCCGCCGATGGGATGTTCAAAATTCAGACTGAAGGTGGCGGGTTTGGAATTTGCTTGCTGGAATTTGGATTTTGGAGTTTGGAATTTGGATTTTCCGCCGATGGGATGTTCAAAATTCAGACTGAAGGTGGCGGGTAGGCGGCTCAGGGTAGCTGTTGCTTCAAGGCGGCAATGAAATCACCCAACTCTTTAGGGTTGAGATCGGAGACTGCCCAGTAAGTCATTTTTGACTTCGCCCAGTGGACCACATGGTAACCCTTTTGTGAGAGGGCTGTTTCGGTCGCGTTCGCATCCTCGGGCGACGGCCAAATGAACAAATTGATAAAATGTTGCCGTCGCTGATAGATTAGGGCAGCCACCGGTTTTCCGCCGAGGTAGTCGATGCGGCCTCCGATGAGGCGAAATCCGTGGTCTGCCAGGTCGACGACGGTGGGTGAGAAATCAACCTTTCCGTTGAACCAGGGCTTCACCGTATGCTGATCGGAGGAGGGCACATCGGTCAAATGGCTGAGCATCAGCGAACGAACATGGCTGTCGATGATCTCCTGGGTCAGGATCTCGTCAGCGGACTGTCTGGAAAAGTGCGGCGCCACATTCCATGTGATTAATGCAACCAGCACGAGAGAGGCCGCCACACTCGCCCACCGCAGGGGCGACCACCCTCCCGACAGCCATACGCGGCGCCCTGAAGGCGATTTGCCACGGATTGTATCCTGAACGCGGTGATGCAGGGTGCCGGGTGCCTTGAAGTAAAGGGAATTGGAGCCGAGCACGGACCGCAATTCTTGCAGTTTCTGGTATTCGGTGGAACACGCCGAACACTCTTGAAGGTGCGCCTCGACCTCAACACTTCTGACGAGGTCAAGTTCGCCGTCAAGATAGCCCTCGAGGAGGGGTTGTACTTCCTTGCAGCTCAAATCACGACTCCTTCTTCATCGCTTTGAGGAGGTTTTGACGGAGCCGTTTGCGGGCCCGCGCCAGGCTTGACATGACGGTCCCGATGGGAACTCCCGCTATATCGGAAATCTCCTTGTAGGACAATCCTTCCAACTCACGCAAAACCAGGATCTCTCGAAAGGTCACCGGCAATTCTTCCATCGCCTGCTGAAGCATCCGACCATCGGCATTCGCCAGGAGCGGCTTTTCCGGGCTGAAGACCTGAGCATCACTGGTGTGCACCTCTTCGTCAAAGACGGTTTCCAATTCCTGCCTCCGGTTCCTTTGCAGCCATGAATAGCAGGTATTCCGCACTATCGTGAGCAGCCAGGAACGGCTGTCCCCGCCCTTGAATCCCCCAAAAAACCGGAATGCACGTAGGTACGATTCCTGCACGAGGTCTTCCGCATCATGCCCGTTGCGGGTTAACCATCGGGCGAGGTTGTGAGCGGCATCCAGGTGCGGCAAAAACATCTGCTCAAACCGCGCACTTGCCTCGTCCATCGGCAGCGATTCGCTTTCCGTCTCCTACACCTTCGTAGGCTAAGACTGGATTGGATGTGATTTTATTCCCACCTTCAGAATAACACGATTTATGGGAATATTCGTGGACTTCCAAGAGTTTAGGTCGCTGAAGAGAGCAAGAAAGGGATTTGAAGTTAAAAGGAGAAACCCATGAAATCATCACTGAATCGACGATCCTTTATGAAAGTGGCCGGCGCCTCCTTAGGGGTGGGGGCGATGTACCGGATCGTTCCGACGTGGGGAAAAGACAAAGAGGGACAAGAGATGGCCCGATTGCTGGGGAAGGCCAATGGTGAATCGGTCTCCCCCTTTTCTTTTGTTCAACTGAGCGATACCCATGTCGGGTTCAGCGGGCCTCCGGACCCGCTGGGCACGAAGGCCTTCGAACTCGCCGTTGAGAAAGTCAACCAGTTGCCTGAAAAGCCGGAGCTGGTTCTTTTCACCGGTGATTTGACTCACGACAGTGAGAATCCGGAAGAGCATGCGAACCGGATGAGGCTCTTTCAAAAGATCTCCAGCCGGCTGAACGTGGCCAAGATCAAACATGTGCCGGGCGAACATGACGCCGGACTCGATGGCGGCAAACTCTTCCACGAGTTCTTTGGCGAGAGCTCTTATTCCTTCGATCATCGCGGCATCCACTTCATCGCGCTCGACAATGTTTCTCGCGCCAGGCCTGAAGTCGGGGAAGAGCAGCGGGCCTGGCTCAAGAAGGATGTGGCACGCTTTTCAAAGTCCTCCCCCATGGTGGTATTCACGCACCGCCCGCTGTTTGATTTGAAGCCGGAGTGGGAATGGTTCACGAGCGATGGGGATGAAGTCATGAATGTGCTGGCCCCTTATGAAAATGTCACGGTGCTGTATGGGCACATTCACCGTCAGAACAGTCAGAAGCTGGGCAATGCTACTCATTATGCGGCCCGGTCACTCATTTTTGCATTTCCCGATCCTGAAAGCGGCGCGGAGAAGAAGCCGATCCCTTTCGATAAGGATCAACCGTTCAAGAACCTGGGAATCCGGCAGATCACGGGAAAACAGGACCAGGTTCCATCATCGGTTTCACTTTCCATCAATGACGTCGAGTTGAGCGTGCGTGAGTTCGCCGGCACGGCGGGTATTCAACAATTCTCAAAAAAAGGAGTAAGTCTATGAAAAGCTTTCTGAAGTCACCCTTGTCTTTATTGGTCGCGGCAGGAATGATCCTGTCAGGTACAGTCCGCACCCAGGCCACCGACACCCCGCGGGAGGTGGTCATCACAGCGAAACGGTTCGAGTTCTCACCCAAGCAAATTACGCTAAAAAAGGGCGAAACCGTGACCTTGAAGTTGACCAGCGAAGATGTCACCCACGGATTCTTTGTCAGGCCCCTGAAGATCGACACGGAGATTGTCCCCGGAAAAACCACAGAGGTCACCATCACGCCCCAGGCAACAGGCAAGTTCACAACCATTTGTGACCACTTTTGTGGAGTCGGTCACGGCAACATGATGATGACCATCGTCGTGGAGGAGTAAGAAGATGTTTCCCCCCAAGGAATTAAGGAGGCGTTGTTTTCAAAGAGGAACAAAGTGGCGGGGTGCCGCAGGCATGTCCACCGAGGCGGATGCCTGCGTCTGCCGTCCTGTAGACAATCGGTGGGCGTGGCCCTCAGGGCAATTTTCGGGCTCCCTCGGACAGAGAAGGAACGCGTGACGGACCAGTCTTCGCAGACATGCAAAAAACACATGCGTGCGACACCCAGTATTTTCCTGGATTGGAAATTGGAAAGGTCTGACCCGAGAATTGGGATTGGAAATTGGAAAGGTCTGACCCGAGAATTCTTGCTGGATTGGAAATTGGAAAGGTCTGACCCGAGAATTCTTGTTGTACATGCCTGCGTCTGGGTGGTGCGCGCCTTCGGGATACTCAATGACGACGAGATGTGGACTATCGTCCATTACATCCGGCACCTTCCTGCGAAGGGCAGTCTCGGCGAGCCCAGAGTCTATAACTCGGCTTTTTCACTTGGTCGGCACCCAATTCTCCAGGAACCCTTTTCCTCCGGCTTTTTCCCGCTCTTCGACGAGAGCCTGAAAGATGGCGCGCAACTGGGCATAGGGCAGAGTTCCGATGATCATCCGGTTATTGATGATCAGGGTAGGAGTGGAGCGGATGCCGTGTGCGTACTTTTCTGAGGTCTTTTCGTACTCGCTGCCGGTATTAGTAATCCGCTGGACGAGCTCCTTCGTCTTCGGGTCATTAAGTGCACCTTCGACCTGGTATCTCTTCGCCAGGGCAATTCGCCAGACCGGATCCTTGGCTTTTTCGAAATTCGCGAAGATCTCATCATGGATTTGCGTAAACTTGGCCGGGTCGTAGGCCGCCAGGTAGGCGAGATCGCAGGCCCCCGGATGCTTGTCCTTCTCGACCACCTGGTTACACCGGGCCTCCAGCGGGAAGAACTGGTAGGCGACATTGATCTTCCCCTTGAATTCCTCCTTGAGCTTCCCCATCTGCTGCGTCAGAAAAAGACAGTCCGGGCAGAGAAAATCGGCGTACTCGATGATCTGGATGGGGGCGTCCTCAAACTTATCGGTCGACCGGATGGTTCGGTACGGTGAAATCAGGCTGGGGGACTTCACCACGGCCAGATTGTAGTATTGAGTCACCACCCGCGCGGCCACACCACCGGATTGCGCATCCCGCCGGGCATGATGAAAAAGAACCATCCCGTAAGCGCCGAGCAGCGTGACAATGGCAAACGTCGCCAGATGCTTCAGGGAGGGGCTGACATATCTCGAGATCCATCCTGGGCTCTCACGGTCGATTCCGTATCTCCAAAAAAGGGCGAAGCTGGCGATGGAGAAAAGATAGTAGCCGGTACACAGAAGACACAAGCTCTTGAGATAAAGGACCGAGAAGAGAAACAGCCCGGCCACACCTGCAAAATTGGCGATCGAAAGCGTCCTGTTGGTTCGTTCCAGATCGGCCGAGGGGAATACTGCTCCCAGGGAGACCAGGGCCCCGACGAGAAGACCAAAGTATCCCAGCGGGACGCCTCGCACTTGAGAGATGACTGAAAATGCGGAACTTTCGCAGTTAAAGAAGGAATTGATGTCACAAAACGAACCGGCATAGATGGAGGTCGGGTAGTTTGCCAGGAAGAAATGCCGGATCGTCAGGACAGAGAAAACCATCATTCCCAATCCGAAGAGAAAGCTTAGCATTCGAGACCAGGCCTTGCCATTCAGGGTTAAGGATTCTTGCATGTGGACCTGCCTGATGATGTTGGATTGGAACAACTTGGCAATGCCGAAGAGGCTTAGGAGAGGAGTTCCTAGATTCGTCCGGACCGCCGCGCTCGCTTACTGCGTTCAATCAGAAGATTGAATTTCATACACCCCCATCAGGCCCGAAGGGCTGTCAGACTGTAGCCCCACCTGAAGCTCCGTCCCGCGTTCTTTGCGGGGCGGAGCGAGGGTGGGGTGCCAGTCTCCCCAATGATATCCGAGCCCCGCTGGCGGGGCGAAAGAATCTACCGAATGGTTCTTCGGACAACCCTACAATAATCCCCTGGCATGTTCCTCTCCGCACTGCTTTCTCTACCCCACGTTACCCTTACTCGTTTCACGAATTAGTGGACCCCAATTTCACCAGTCGAATTCTCGCAACGATATCGGAACAGTCGAGTTCTTCCTGGCAGCGGGAGCGCCCTCGGAAGATCTTGTTTCAGTGAGAGTGGCGTCCTCATTCCGAGTGCATGGAATCGAATATGTCATTCGGTGTACTTCGACCTGACGACATTGTTTCGCCCCGCAAGCGGGGCTCTCACATTTTCTCACCTCGGTACCCCACCCTCGCTCTCCGCCTACGGCGGACGGAGCTTCAGGTGGGGCTACAATCTGACAGCCCTTCGGGCCTAAAGGGCCAAAAGGGTTACTCGAGAAGCATCCACTAATGGGAATCGAATCTTCCTCCGACATTGATCGTGGCCTTCAACTTTGGAATTCGGGTCAACAGCGTTTCACCTCTTTGCTCGATCCCGTTCAGGGCGACCAGGCTGGTCGCCCTACCGCAGGGGTTCCAGCAACCGCTTGTGTCCCCTTATTTTTCCCGGTGATTTGAGTCCTTCCCCTCCGATTCCTTTGCTGAATCCAGCTTCCAGCCCTCCCGGATCGTGGTGCCCCCGCAGTAGGTCTTCGGGCAGCGGACATCATTCAGGCATTGCAGGATGGGGTTGCACGCATCTTCCGCCGACTCGTCTTCCTTCATCGGGGCAGACTCTTTGCACGCGCCTGAATAGGCCGGATTGGTGAAAGTGCACATCGCCGTGGTGGCATTCGTACTCAAACGCGGCAAAGGGACAGGACAAGAGCCGCCAAACAACGGGGTGGCGGCCACAATCAGGACCAGACAAGCCGCCATCGTGATAAGGAATGGGGATGTGTTGATAGATTTTGAGTCAACTGAAAGAGAATGACAAACACGCTTCATGGTTCCTCCTTTGAATCCCGGTCCTCGACTAATACGAACGTCGTTGAAAATGTACAAAATCGTGCGCGATTCAACGTAGGGGCGCATAGTCCGCCGCGGCGGACGCCCCTACAGCGAAGATTCCACAACTACCCCATGTAACTCTAATTCTAACGTGTGTATTAAAAGGCCAGTAAAATCTCACAGGATACACGTGAATGAATGGCCATAATCAAATTGTTCCTGGAGGGACACCTCATCGACCAACCATGAAGAAGACCGCTCATTCAGCGTGACCGCATTCAAGGATTCAACTTATCGCATCCCTTGAAAAAGTCCCGTCGACCATCCGTGAGATCCCCAGCGGGTTATTGTCCTTGAGTTCGTCGGGCAGGGCCGTCTCCGGAAAGGATTGATAGCACACGGGCCTTACAAAGCGATAGATGGCTCGAGCACCGACGGAAGTTGTACGTCCATCTGAGGTTGCGGGATAGGGTCCCCCGTGCACCATGGCGTTCGAGACCTCGACGCCCGTGGGGAAGCCATTGAAGATCAGCCGGCCCACCCTGGTTTCCAGGATCGCCAGGAGGTCCCTGAACTCTTCGAGATCCTTCTCGGTCCCATGGAGCGTCGCTGTGAGTTGTCCCTCCATCGTCCGCGCTACGTCCAGCAATTGCTCCCGGTTTGAATGCATAACCAGCAGTGTCGTGGGACCGAAGATTTCTGCGCTCAGTTCGGGATGAGAGAGGTACGATGCTGCGTCGACAAGAAAAAGAGCCGGGCCGGCCTGGCAGCCCCCAGGTGCAGTGCGGATCGTATGCCCGACGACAGTCTTGACGCCACGGCGTTCCGACCGGGCTGACACTGCGGCATGATACGCGGAGGAGATGCCCGGCGTGAGCATGGTGAACTCCCCGAAATTTCCCATCAGGGCCCGCATTTTTTCCACAAAAGCATCCCCCTCCGCGTCCTTCGCCATCACTACCAATCCTGGATTCGTGCAGAACTGGCCCGCGCCCAGTGTCACCGAACTGCTCAATCCTGCCGCGATTTGATCCCGTTTTTCCCGCATCGCGCCGGGAAGAATGAAAACAGGGTTGACGCTGCTCATTTCGGCGAAGAACGGAATGGGAACGGGTCGGGATGAAACCGCACCCATCAATGCAAGGCCACCGGAGCGCGATCCCGTAAAGGCGGCAGCCCTTACCAACGGATGTTTGACGAGCGCTGTCCCGATTTCAAATCCGGCATCGTACAGAAGCGAGAAGACACCTTCGGGGAGGTGGCAGTCGCGCACGGCATCCTGGACTGCCCGTCCCACCAGTTCGGAGGTTCCGGGATGGGCGGGGTGTGCCTTCACGATGACGGGATTCCCCGCTGCCAGCGCCGAAGCGGTATCGCCGCCCGCTACCGAAAATGCCAGAGGGAAATTGCTCGAACCAAACACGGCCACCGGACCCAGGGGCCTAAACAGGGACCGGACATCCGGCCGGCGTTGAGGCTCGCGGTGGGGGTCGCCTCGATCGATCCGGGCATCAATCCACGAGCCCTCTTCAACCAGATCAGCAAAGAGCCGCAGCTGATGGCAGGTGCGACCGATCTCGGTTTGAATCCGAGCCGCCGGCAAGCCGGTCTCCTGGGGAGTGCGCACGAGAAGAAGTTCTCTAAGGCCGTCAACACGATCTGCAACCATGCGGAGAAACACTGCTTTCTCTCGGCCTGAAGCGTGGCTGTAAACCGCGAATGCTCGAGCTGCCAGCTCCACGGCTTCGCCGACTTCCTCCAGACTGGCGGAATAATAGGCCGGGGGGATCTGTTCACCGGTCGCTGGATTAATGCCATACAGGACCTTGCCTTGAAATGTCCCAGGGTGAAATCCGATGATCGACCTGCCAGTGAGTTCCACGAGGTTCGCCCTCCTTAAATCACGGGCCGATTGTTGAGCGTTTCGTGAATAACTGCCAAGACCGCTTCCCGCTCCTCGCCCACTAGCTCCAGACGGGGCGGCCGCACGCGTGCATTGCCCATGCCAACCTCCTGCTGCACCAGCTTGATCAATTGAACGAACTTCGGGACGGTGTCCATTCGGAGCAGAGGCAGGAACCAGTGATATAACGGGTCCGCTTTCGGGCGATCGCCTTTCATGGTGTGGTTGAACAGATCCACGGACTCCTTGGGCAACGCGTTCGCAAGGCCTGCGATCCATCCCGCCGCACCCATGGTAATGCCTTCGACAATGGCATCATCGACACCCACAAAAATGGCCAGACGATCACCGGTCAACGCCCGGATAGCGGTCACACGCCGGATATCGGTGCTGGATTCCTTGACGGCGTCAAGGTTTCCGTGCTCTGAAGCCAGTTCGTGAATATGTTCCGGCAAGAAATCGGTACCGTACGCGACCGGATTGTTGTAAAGCATGCAGGAAAGCCGGGTGGCGGAGAGAATGGAGGAGACATAAGCCTTCATTTCGCGCCAGTCACCTCGATAGACATAAGGAGGCAACACCATCAATCCGCGGCAACCCTGGTCCGCAGCGAGCCGGGCCATCGTCATACCTTCAGCGGTGCTCAACGCCGAAATTGCTGCAACGACCGGCACGCGATCTCCCACGGCCCGCACGCAGGTGCGCCAGAGGTCGCCTTTCTCGCTGCCGGTCAGCGTGGCCCCTTCGCCCAGCGACCCGGGCGTTACCATGCCCGTGCAACCGTGTTCGACCAGCCATTGACAATGACGGGCGACAAACCCGTGGTCCACACTCAGATCTTCCTTGAAGTTGGTCGTGATAGCAGGCATCACGCCTTTCCATTGCAGAGTCATAATTCACCCTCGACAGACGACGCCTTTCGACTTTCGGGGACACCGGACGTCGACGCCAGACTGTCCAATCGGACAGGAAAGATTGGAGGCCGAACCGACTTCGGAATCCAATGAAACAGGAACTCAACCGCCGATCCGCAGATCCGTCCCTGGCAAGGGCCCATACCACAGCGGGTGAGCATCTTCGCACTGTTCCAACTGGGCTGCGTTTGCAGTTGTTCCAAGGTTATATCCTCGCAGCGGCACACGATGGTTTCCGGCCGTGGCAGGTTTTTCAGTTCATCGCGCAACTGAAAGGCGCGGTCCATCTTGAGGGCGAGGCGACGCAGCTTGGTTCGCGCTGCAAAAAGCGCTTGAGCCTTGGCGTTCTGGCGGGTCGCGGCATATCCCGCGATCTGCCCTTCGACGATGGACAGTTCCAGGCCTCCAATGCCCGTTGCCTCGCCGGCACAATACACCTGATCCACCGAAGTTTCCTGAAAATCCCCCACTCGCACTACGCCTTCCCGAAGTTCACAGTCCAACAAGGCGGCGAGTTCGGTGTTGGCGACAAGATGGAACCCGCAAGCCAGATAATCACAGGCAAGGCTCCAGGTCTTACTGCCCTGGCGGAGCGTGATGGTGCGGAGCTTCTTGTCTCCCTCCGCCGCAACGGGCCAACAACTCGTGAGATACCGTACCCCCAGGAGTTGTTTTTCCAGCGTGACCAACTGGAGCAACTTTCGCGGATGCCTGCAAAGGGCCAGGCCAACGGGGACCAGCCTGCGCCGTGGCGCCTGTTCCGCAATCAAACGGAGATCGGCGCCTTGTTCCCGCAGATAAGCGGCAACCGCCAGCAGCAGCGGGCCGCTGCCGGCAACCACGACCTTCTTCCCGATGATGGAGACTCCGGACTTGACCATCGCCTGCAATCCGCCGGCGCCCATCACGTTCGGCAGCGTCCACCCCGGAAAAGGCAAGAATCGCTCCCGTGCTCCTGTGGCGAGAATTAGTGTGTGGTAGCTCAACTCATAGACGCCCCCCGAAGCTTCGGCCCGCAGCACACCCGCTTCAGGGAAATCAAAGATCTTGGCGCCGTTGATCCGCTCCACCTTGGCGTCTCGAACTTTCTTAAACCACTCCTCTGCGTCCGGCGCGCTTTGTTTGCGCTGTTCCTCGCGCCAGATCTGTCCTCCCAGGCCTGGGTTGTCATCGATGATCGTCACACGAACTTGAGCTTGAGCGGCACTGCATGCCGCAGCGAGACCCGCAGGACCTCCGCCCACAACAAGTACATCGCATTCGTGACGCGTCTTATCCATCGGTCCGCACATCCATCCCGTCTTGACAGGGGATCTGACAACTTCGGGAGTGCGCCTGTCCGTTGACCGTCACCCGGCATTCATAGCAGATCCCCATTCCACAAAGAGGGCCGCGTGGCTCGCCCGTTACCGATCTACGAAACGAGGTCCGGCCCGATGCAACAATGGCTGCGGCGACCAGGGTTCCTGCCGGCACTGTGACCTCGACACCATCGATTGTCAGGCTGACAGGTTCAGGCATGGATTGGTCCTTGCGCGGCGCGCGACGGTAAATAAGGTTCAACGGGAATCTGAGGGGAGCGGCTCAGCAGTTGATCTGCCAGCAGCTTCGCTGTCCCCAGGGAGGTGGTGATGCCGAGCCCCTCGTGTCCTGTGGCAAGATAGAGCCATTCTTGTCCGGGGCAAGGTCCGATCAGAGGCAGTTTGTCGGGGGTAGCGGGACGAAATCCAGTCCAGGCGCGAAGGGCAGAGAGCTGCGCGAGGCCCGGCATGTATTCACGGGCCCGCTGGAGCATCTTCCGGAGCATCAAGGCCTCGACCTTCAAATCGTCCACTCCATACTGGCGCGATGATCCGATGAGCACTTGTCCTGTTTGCCGCGGCTGAATATTGAAGGCAACCGAGTCTGCCGTGAGCGAATGCGCGCTCTTCAGGTACCCCAGTTCGACCAGTTGATGGCGCACGAAACCCGGATAACGATCGGTGATCACCAGGTGGCCCTTCCGCTTCTGAACCGCCACTCCCGGCGTGAGTTGCGGCGACAAGGCGCCCCCCGCATTGACCGTCACTCGGGTAGGAATGCGCGTGCCGTCGAGAAGCGTGAGGCCTTCCCGGCTGACTCCGACGGCAGGTTGGCCGAAGCGCACCACAGCGCCCCGGTCTTTGGCGCGTTCGAGGAGATAGCGTGCGGCACAGGGCGGGTAAATGACTCCATCCTCCGGGACCAGCAATCCTCCTATCAACCCTTTTCGCAGGTTGGGCTCAGCCTCCTCAAGAGCTTTCGCATCGAGGATTTCGACTGGTACGCCGCGGGCCTTGTAGAAATCTTGTTTGCGTCTCACCGCCGCCATCTCTTCATCGTCCGCCGCCACCCAAATCGTGCCGCAGCGTTCGTATTCCACATCGACGGGGAGTTGTGACGAGAGTTCGTTCCAGAGCTCTTGTGAATATCGGGTCAGCGCGAACTGCGCCTCGGAATCATCCATAGCCACGATGTGACCCATCCCGGCGCTGGTGGCGCCACCACCGACGAGATCACGTTCGATGACCACGACACACATTCCGGCCTGCGCGCACTCAGCCGCACAAGCCGCACCCACGATGCCGGCGCCCACAATCGCGACATCAAACGCCGTTGAGGTCATCGCCGGATCCCCCAGCAGAATGGGTCCGCTTCATCAAGGATGAGCGTGGCCTCTGCATTTACGAAGGCCGAACCTTTGATCGTCGGAATGACCTTATTCCTCACGACTTGGACACTGCCTTCAAAGACGCTGCCCACGATGCTTTCCTGCCGCCACACTTGACCTTCCTTGAACTTTCCATCGGCGTAGAGACACGCCATCTTCGCGCTGGTGCCGGTTCCGCAGGGTGAACGGTCATACGCCTTTCCCGGACACAGCACGAAGTTCTTGCTGTCCACCCCCTTAAGTTGGGAAGGGGCAAACAGCTCAATGTGATCGATCTCCTGGCTGTTGGCCCCGGTGATCCCCTGTTGCCCAAGGGCTTGACGAATCTTCCAGGCAAAGTCCGTAAGGTCTTTAAGGTTTTCAAGGGTCAGCCGATGTTGCGTCATGGAGGGATCGGTGACCAGGAAAAACCAATTGCCGCCCCAGGCCACATCGCCGGTCACCTGTCCATGCCCCGGAACATTCACCGTCACGCGGGTCGCGAGCCGGTAGCTGGGCACATTGACTACACTCACTTTGCCTTCTTCATCAAGTTGCGCCACAACAGTTCCTACGGGAGTCTCAATGCGATGCGTCCCCGGCCCGATTCTGTTGAGGTAGGCGAGGGTTGTGATCAGGCCGATCGTTCCGTGCCCGCACATGCTGAGAAAACCGACGTTGTTGAAAAAGATGACTCCGGCTGCACAGGAAGGATCGACGGGTTCGCACAGCAACGCGCCGACTACCGCATCCGAGCCACGGGGCTCGTTCACAATCGCGGAGCGGAAGTGGTCGTACTCCTGCCGAAAGCGACTTAGCCGCTCGGCAAGCGGACCCTCTCCCAGGTCCGGCCCGCCGCTGATGACAACGCGGGTCGGTTCACCCCCGGTGTGCGAATCAACGATCTGAACACGCCTCAGGCTTGTGGTGGTCATAAGGATAGGGACAGACACCTTACGCTCATTGATCTTGGGAGACCTATAAAGCTGGTGTCTGTCCCTTCCCTTATGATAAACCGCCAATGATTATGGCACAGGAGGCGCCAGAGGTGAAATCCTCTGCGTCTTTGCGGTGAATGCTTTTTTTGAAGCCTAGCAGGAAGGCTGACGTGATTTGAAGGAGAAGAACCCGGCGACGTTTTCTCTAAGGATCTGCGGGAAACTTTTGTCCAGGTAAGAGCGGATAGAGACGTAGCACTCGTCGCAGCCATTATGACGCGAGAACTCCTTCACCATGCGAGGCCGCTCGTGGAGTGCATACCGTTTGAACTGCATGGAGCAGGGTTGTAAAGCGCCGTCGCTGGTGACCACGAGAAAGCGGAGGCCGGCCTTGCACCCGGGGGCCTTGCCGTTCTCGAAGTAGTGACGCGTCGAATCCAGCGTGGACTGCGAGTTGGCGACCCAGTGGGATTCATCCATGCGCGCTTTGATCCCTTCGAATTGCTCCTTCAGGACGGCCAACTGCTCCGGCGAGTTGAGAAAGTAGTCCCTGCAACCGGTCCGTCGCGAAGTATAGGCGCTGTAACTGATGTTGACGCCCCATTCCCGCGCCTTATCGGCGGCTTTATTGATCTCTGAGACATTTTCGCTTGTAATGCAGTTGTTCAGGACAATGTCATCATGGCCCAGGGCAGCCAGCTCGGGAATGATCCGGCTCATGTGCTGGAACAGGCCGGGACAGCCGCGGAAGTCGTCGTGGCGTTCGTCCGGAAAATCGAGGCTGACGGAGAACTGATTGACCCCCGCTTCACGCAACGCCAGGTAACGGGCCTTCGTCATCAGCGACCAGTTTGAAACCAGGATAAGGTAAGGCAATACCGAATCGCCTTTGATGTTGCGGGCGATCTCGACAATGTCATCGCGCATCAGCGGTTCGCCGCCCGAAATCTGAACCACACTCGGCCGCAACACATTCATATAATGGTGGTAATCGGCCGGTTTCATGTTTCTGGAAGTGTCCCGGTCGCCGCCGTGGTCGCAGTGCTTGCAGAAACAGGTGCAGGAGTCGGTGACCTCAAAAGAGACCACGATGGGACGTTCGGCGAACCAGTTGACAGAGCCACGGGCGATGATTTGCAGAGATTCGGAGAATGAGCGCTTACGCATAATGATAGGTCTTGCTACCCCGGCGGAAGGAACGTCAAATCACGACGGGCGAGGAATTGATACTAGCAGAGAGATAAAAGGCCGTCAATAATACACGTGAGAATCTTCACAAACCGGACGCCAACGGAAGGATTTGATGGGGCCGCGCTGAAACGACCTTCCCGGGTGCCGCAGGTATGCAGAGAGCGCATGCCCGCGGCACCCGAGGTAGTGACGAATTTATTCGTCCTCAATCGCAGGCATGCAAGGAGCGCATGCCCGCGGCACCCGAGGTAGTGACGAATTTATTCGTCCTCAATCGCAGGCATGCAGAGAGCGCATGCCCGCGGCACCCGAGGTAGCGACGAATTTATTCGTCCTCAATCGCAGGCATGTAGAGAGCGCATGCCGGCGGCACCCGAGGTAGTGACGAATTTATTCGTCCTCAATCGCAGGCATGCAAGGAGCGCATGCCTGCGGCACCCGAGGTAGTGACGAATTTATTCGTCCTCAATCGCAGGCATGCAAGGAGCGCAAGCCCGCGGCACCCGAGGTAGTGACGAATTCATTCGTCCTCGATCGCAGGCATGCAAGGAGCGCATGCCCGCGGCACCCGACACCCGAATCACCCTTCGTTTTTACTTCGTAGCACGTTTGGGTGCCTTCTTATTCAGGGTTTCGAGCAATTCCTTGGCGGAGGCGGGAGCAGGCACAGCGCCATTGAGGACGATGTCCTTGGCACTGACTTCTTTCCCGTAGACCGCCTTATTGGCATCGTTGTCCGGGCGCAGGGTGGAGCCTTCGAGCGAGATTCCTGCGAACGCACCCCGCGACCTCGAATAGGTCAGCACTTCGGCGCGCAGGCTGGCGTCTGTGGCGGCAGAGAGATCACGGCCTTTTGGACCCGCAGACGCGGCCGCGTCGGCGCCCAGCTTCACTTTGCTGCTGAGGATCGAGCGGGCGCCCCGATCATTCATCACCAGCAGGACAAAGTCCGTTGCCTGGCCACCCAACTGCAACCCGATACTTCCGCCTTCCAGGGCGATCATCGTGGGCGCACCCCAGGCCGCGTTGAAATCCTTCCCGGTGCGGCATGTCATCACTCCCCGGCCATAGCTGCCCCCAATACCAATGGCAATCTTGAGCACTGAAGGAAGCACGATAACGCAAGCGGCCTTCTCGATGAGTTGCGGCGGGACGTTATCAGGCACATTGAGAATTTCGGTCATCACGGTGCCGGCATTCTCGATCCGCTCGTTCTCTTTTTTCTGAGCGTAGACGGGGAGGTACATCAGGGAAACCAAAACCAATACGGACAGCACTCGTTTCATGATTCTCTCCTCATTGGGGAATCGGGTCTTCCACGGTTAGGCGTCCGGTTTCGACTATGTCCGGTACGCGGTCGGGCGCCGTGAACGAGCGAAGATCGGCTGTTCATGCCACCTGGCCAAGTAAAATAAGTCTCTGCGAACTGATCAACTGAGATCAATTGTAGAGCCCGCGTGATGAGTTTTCAAGTCATTCTTATTCGTGTTGTCTGAGGAATGGCTGATCCTGCTCAAGGGGCGGCCAAGGTCACGAGCAGCTTCGCGATTCCCCTCCTTCACTGAACGCAGTATCTTTTGGAGAACATGTAATATCTTCTTCCAACCCCGGTTCCACGTGGCTGTCCTTTTGTTTTTTAGTCAAAGCCATTGAAGATTTACTGCTTGATGCTATCCTTAGTACTGGTCATCAAGAAAAATTTAGTCAGAAACCAAGGTGCCCGACTTTGGAGACGAAGGACGTGGAAGGGAACTTTCTTCTGAAATCCGAAAAGCTCACCTCGTTTCAATCCGGATTCATCCCAGGAGGAGACTACCATGACCCCTGAATTGCCAACTCTTGAAATGGTCGTCGCGCGACTCACTCGAGTCGAAGTACAGAATCGAAATCTAAGGCGTTTGGTTTGTGCCCTGGCTCTCCTCGTGGGTGCTGTGCTGCTCATGGGTCAGGCAGAGACCAACCATGTGATTGAAGCTCAGAAATTCATCCTGACCGACTCTGAAGGAAAAACCCGCGCGCTCCTCAATTCGAATGAACAAGGGGGGGCCAATTTCGTAATAGTGGATGCAAGCGGCAAGCAGCGGGTCAATCTGGGTACCACCCATTCTGACACCCTCCTGAGCCTGCTGGATGCCAACGAGAAAGTCCGGACCATGCTGGGCACCGACAATGCGCACGGGACCTTCCTCGCCATCAACGGTGCGAACGGACGCAAGAGAGCCCTGTTTCTTGATGACAAGAAGGGGGTGGGGGTGAGCTTCTTCGGCCCGGGCGAAAAGACAAGCACTTCCCTGGGAGAGGATGCTTCGGGATCAGCCCTTGTTCTGCGCCGCCCCGACCTGACGGATGGGATTGTGCTCTCGGCCCGTCAAGGGGATGCCAGCATCGATCTGATCGATCAGAGTAACCTCATGGCCACACTGGGGAATTCCCAGCCCCCCGGGCCGGGTGAGGTGAACCGGTACTCTGCAGCTTCGTTTGTGCTCTATGATAAGAAAGGGCAGGTTCTCTTTCGAATGCCGTGAAGCAGCTTCAGATGAAAGATTTGGTGGCCGGAATGAAATCCAGGTTCTAATCGAATGCAGGCACTCCCTTTTGATGTCCGTTTTGAGCTGGATGGCTGGAAGCTTTTCTGGGCGCTGCTGGAGCTCGAATCCGGCCACACAGATTCAATGCTGACTCTGACGCATGAGGTCGCGGACCGCGTGAGACAAGAGATGCGGCTGGAGACGCTCTCCGAACACCCGACCGCTGCCGGTCTTCGCAAACTCTTCCGTGCAGCCGGATGTGACCCCACCCGGTACCGGCCCTCTTCCGAGGCCTTGCTGCGCAGGCTGCTCAAAGGAGAGGAAATGCCGACCATTCTTCCCCTGGTGGACTTAAACAACTGTCTTTCGGCCAGTCTCGCGGTTCCCTGTTGCGTGATGGCAGAGGAAACGCTTTCGCCTCCATTTACATTTCGAGCGGGAAAGGCGGGGGAAAGTTACGAATCGCTGCGCGGCCCCTTCAGCCTGGAAGGGAAGCCGCTGCTCGCGGATGCCCAGGGTCCATGCGACGCGCCGATTACCGGGGGGCAGCGCGTGAAAGTGACCGCCGAGACCCGCCGCGCATGGCTGGTCGCCTATCTCCCCGCGGGCGTGGTGGATCCGGCCATGGTGGAACAGCGCCTCATGGAACTGCTGGCATCAGCATCGGTCGCGCGGGTCCATTGCACCGGCGCATCTTGAACCAACGGCGAGATTGCAGGGGCATTTTCAGCTCATGCTGGAAATGACTTTGTCCCCATAACGGAAAATGAAAACGAGTCGTTCCTTGGATCGATCGCGCTTGGGGGCAACCAATACAAGCGTCTTTGAACAAGTTACAAAATTGTGCATGATTCAACGTAGGGGCGTCCGCCGAGGCGGACGCCCCTACTGCTAAAATTGTGCGATTACCCATCGAAAGGAGCTTTAGAATGCGAAGAGCTTTAATTCTATTTGTCTGCCTGCTGGCTTCAGTCGAAGCCAGCGTGGCCCAGGACGACAAGCCGCTGTTGCTGCGCAAACCCGCCTTGAGCAAAACCCAGATCGCATTCAACTACGCCGGCGACTTATGGATTGTCGGGCGTGAAGGGGGCAACGCGCGACGACTGACGACCGGGGTCGGCGTCGAGACCAATCCTGCGTTTTCACCGGATGGGACCCAGATTGCCTTTACCGGTGAGTATGCCGGCAACCTGGATGTCTATGTGGTGCCGGTGGACGGCGGGGTACCGCGTCGACTCACATATCATCCCGAGCCGGATGTCGTGTTGGGGTGGACACCCGATGGAAAGAAGATCCTCTTTCGATCCACGCGTTCCAGCTACTACCACTTTGCCGATAAGCTCTTCACGATCCCGCCGGAAGGCGGACTCCCGACCGAACTCCCTCTGCCCATGGGAGAGCAGGCCTCCTTTTCGCCCGACGGCACACACCTGGCTTACGTGCCCCATCCGCAATGGCAGGAGGCATGGAAACGATATCGCGGCGGACAGACCACCCCCATCTGGATCGCCAACCTGGCGGATTCCAACATCGAGCGGGTCCCGCGCGACAATTCCAATGACTCCACACCGATGTGGATCGGCAACACCGTCTACTTTCTCTCCGACCGCCAAGGTCCGGTGAGTCTGTTCGCTTACGACACCAACACCCGGCAAGTCACCGAGGCGATCAAAAACGATGGACTGGACATCAAGTCGGCATCGGCAGGTCCCGGCGCCATTGTCTACGAACAATTTGGCTCGCTGCATCTCTATGATCTGGATACTCACCAGACGAAGGCCGTGAGGGTGTCCTTGGCCGCAGACCTGGCCGAAGTGCCGCCTCATTTTGTAAAGGTTGAACCCAAGCGCATCCGCAACTTCAACCTTTCACCCACCGGAGCCCGGGCGGTGATCGAGGCCTGGGGCGAAATCTTCACCGTGCCTACCGATAAGGGCGATATTCGGAATTTGACACGCACCCCCGCCGTTGCCGAGCGCGATCCTGCCTGGTCGCCGGATGGGAAATGGATCGCCTACTTTTCAGACGCCTCCGGCGAATACGGATTGGAGATCCACGATCAGAGTGGACTCGGTGAAGTCCGGAAAATCAACCTGGGCAGTCCGCCCTCGTTCTTTTATTCTCCGGTGTGGTCTCCTGACAGCAAGAAGATCGCCTATTTCGACAAACGCCTCAACCTGTGGTACGTGGAGGTTGAGAAGGGAACTCCGGTCAAGGTGGACACCGACCTTTATGAAGGCGCGCAGTTCAACCAGAGCTGGTCTCCCGATTCAAATTGGATCGCTTACACAAACCAGCTGCCCAGCCACTACCACGCCGTGTCCGTCTATTCCCTCGAGCAACGCAAGGCGTACCCGATCACCGACGGCATGAGCGACGCGCTCTTTCCCTGTTTCGATGTGAACGGGAAGTACCTGTACTTTGCCGCGAGCACCGACCTGGGGCTCTCGACGGTGGGCTTTGATATGTCCAGTAACGACCATCCCATCACACGCAGTGCTTATGTGGTTGTGCTGCGCAAGGATCTGGTCTCGCCGCTGGCCCCTGAAAGCGACGAAGAAAAGATCAAGGATGAGAAAAAAGGCGAAAAGGACAAAGAGAAGGATCAGTCCAAAGACAAGAGTAAAGCCAAGGATCAAGGCAAACCGGCGGACGCCGATAAGGATAAAGACAAGGACAAAGAGAAGGAAGAGCCTGTCGTCGTCAAAATCGATTTCGAAGGTATCAGCCAGCGCATCCTCGCCCTGCCAATCCCGGCCCGCAACTATGTGAACATGATTCCGGGGAAAAGCGGGATTCTGTTCCTCTCGGAAGCCCCCATGGTCATTTCCCGCGGGGACGGCCCCGACCTGCAGCAAACCATTCAGAAGTTCGATCTCAGCAAACGAAAAGTGGACAAGTTCGTCGACGAAGTCAATGACTTCACGGTCTCGTTCAACGGCGAGAAGCTGCTCTATCGTAAGGGTGAGCAGTGGGCCACGGCGGCAACGGAGGACCCCCCCGCGCCGGGAGGCCCACCGAAGCCGGGCATCGGGCCTCTCAAACTCGACTCCATGGAGGTGTACGTCGAGCCTAAAGCCATGTGGAAGCAGATTTACAACGAGGTATGGCGCATCGAACGCGATTTCTTCTACGATCCGCACCACCACGGTCTCGACCTGGATAAGGTGAAAAAGAAGTACGAGCCGTACCTTGATAATGTGTCGTCTCGCAGCGAGCTGACCTACCTGTTTCAAGAGGCGCTTGGCGAGATGACGGTGGGCCATATGTTCGTCGGAGGCGGGGAACACCCCGAGCCCAAGAGGCTGAAAGGCGGACTCCTCGGCGCCGACTACACCATCGAGAACGGCCGCTACCGTGTGGCCAGGGTCTTTGACGGCGAGAACTGGAACCCGGGATTGCAGGCCCCGCTTACTCAGCCCGGGGTGAACGTGAAAGCAGGCGATTACCTCCTGGCCGCAGATGGCCGCGAACTGCACGCCTCCGACAACTTGTACAGCTTCTTTGAGGAGACCGCAGGGAAGCAGGTCGTTTTGAAGGTCGGGTCAAACCCCGACGGCAAGGATTCCCGTAACGTCACGGTGGTACCGGTTGAGAGCGAGGAGAACCTGCGCCGCTACGCGTGGATCGAAGGGAACCGCCGCAAGGTGGATCAGATGACCGGCGGCCGGGTGGCCTACCTCCATTTGCCCAACACGGCTGGCGCGGGCTACAGTAATTTCAACCGGTACTATTTCGCACAGGTTGGGAAGGAGGCTGCCATCATTGATGAGCGCTTCAATGAAGGTGGCCAACTCGCCGACTACATCGTCGACTATCTGCGCCGGCCGCTGATGAGCAAGGTGGCCACGCGCGAGGGCGCGGATTGGTCCAGCCCGTCCGAAGCCATCTATGGGCCCAAGGTGATGATCATCAACGAAATGGCCGGCTCCGGGGGCGATGCCCTTCCATGGTATTTCCGCAAAGCGGGGATCGGGCCGCTGATCGGGAAGAAGACGTGGGGCGGCCTGGTCGGAATCGGGGGTTATCCTGAACTGATCGATGGTGGGTTCGTGACCGCCCCGCGCTTCGCCCTCTACGGCCTCAACGGGGACTGGGAAGTCGAGAATCATGGGATCGCGCCGGACTACGACGTGGATCTCGATCCCGCCGCCGTCCGCGCCGGACACGATCTCCAACTCGAAAAGGCCGTCGAGGTTGTGATGGATCTGCTCAAGAAGAATCCCCTGCCCCAGTATAAGAAGCCGGAATACCCCAACTACCACAAGACCGACGGGCTGGGGGTGAAGTAGAGGACAGGTTAGGCCCGGAGGGCTGCCCGAGTGTGGCCCCACCCGTCGAAGATCCGGCGTTGCAGGATGCTTGGTCCCTCGCATCTGGCGGAGGAGCGAGGGCAGGCTCAGGAATTGAATGAGAGAATGGTTAGGCCCGGAGGGCTGCCCGAATGTAGCCCCACCTGAAGCTCCGCTCAGGCCCGGAGGGCCACCAGAATGTAGATAGGATGAGAAGGCCAATCTCCGCGGAGTACCGGTACAATGGTCTCCAAGGAAAAAAATCAACCCGGGCTTAAAAGCCCAGAGAGAGGAGATTGGCCATGACGGATTATAACAAAGCGGGACGGGTGATTGGA